>JBGVOA010000531.1:0-3150 GCA_045126095.1 Christensenellales bacterium
TTGAGGGAGGTGGATTCTCAGGAGCCTTGAAAAGGCTCCTGAGTAGACGGAAGGAGTTTACAGCCTGATACCATTGAGCTCCACAGTCCGGTTGAACACAGGCAGCTCGCTGGTGGAGTCAGGATCCTTGCAGAAGTATCCCACGCGGACGAACTGGAAGCTGGTGCCCGCCTCGCAGTCGCGGACGATGGGCTCGGCGTAGCCACGCAAGACGGTCAGGGTGTCGGGGCTGATCTTCTTCAGGAAGTCATAGTCCTTGCGGGTGAGGGCGTCGGTCTCCTCAGCGGCCTCCTCGGCGTCCACATCGGCGGCGACCTCCTCGGCGGCCTCGGCTTCAGCCTCGGCAGTCTCAGCAGCCTCGTCCTCGGCGGGCAGAAGCGGATCGTACAGGCGCGCCTCGAAGGGCACCGCGTCCTCCACATTCACCCAGTGGATGACCTTGCCCTTGATCTTGCGGGCCGCGCCCTCGCAGCCGGCGAAGGAGTCGAAGTCGACCGTGCACTGGATCTCGGTGACGTTGCCGTCCGCATCCTTGGTGCAGCCCTCGCACTTGACGATGCACGCACCCTTCAGGCGGACCTCAAAGCCGGGATACATGCGCTGGAACTTGTTGGCGGGCACCTCCATGAAGTCCTCCGCATCGATCCAGATTTCGCGGCCCAGGGTCACGGTATGGGTGCCCATCTCAGGCTTCTTGGGGTGGTTTTCGACCACCAGCTCGCGCTTCTCGCCCTCGGGCCAGTTGGTCAGGACGACCTTGATGGGCTTCAAAACGGCAGAGGCACGGGCGGCATTGGCGTCCAGGTCCTGGCGCACGCAGGCCTCCAGCACGGCGGTATCCACGGTGGAGTCCGCCTTGGACAGGCCGATGCGGCTGATGAAGTCGCGGATGGCGGCGGCGGTGTAGCCGCGGCGGCGCAGGGCGCTCAGGGTGGGCATGCGGGGATCGTCCCAGCCGCGGACGTAGCCGCCCTCAACCAGCGCGCGCAGCTTGCGCTTGGACATCACCGTGCGGGTCATGTTCAGGCGGGCGAACTCAATCTGACGGGGCTTGGCGGGCAGCATGTTGGCAGCGTGCTCCACCACCCAGTCGTACAGGGGGCGGTGGATCTCATACTCCAGGGAGCAGAGGCTGTGGCTGATGCCCTCCAGCGCGTCGCCGATGGGGTGGGCGAAGTCGTACATGGGGTAGATGCACCACTTGCTGCCGGTGCGCCAGTGCTCCTTGTACAGGATGCGGTACATGGCGGGATCGCGCATGACGACATTGGGGGAAGCCATGTCGATCTTGGCGCGCAGGGTCAGGGTCTTCTCGGGGAACTCGCCCGCGCGCATGCGGCGGAACAGATCGAGGGACTCCTCGGCCGGGCGGTTGCGGAAGGGGGACTCCTTGCCCGGCTTGGTCAGCGTGCCGCGGTACTCGCGCATCTGCTCCGGGGTCAGCTCGTCCACGTAGGCCAGGCCGCGCTTGATCCAGTCCTCGGCGATCTCGTAGCACTTGTCGTAGTAGTCGGACGCGTAGTACAGGCCGCCGGTCCAGTTGAAGCCCAGCCAGTTGATGTCGCGCTTGATGGCCTCGACGTACTCGGTGTCTTCCTTCGCGGGGTTGGTGTCGTCAAAGCGCAGGTTGCACATGCCGCCGTACTTTTCGGCGGTCAGGAAGTCCATGATCAGCGCCTTGCAGTGACCAATATGCATATAGCCATTGGGCTCGGGAGGAAAGCGGGTGCGCACTTGCGTGTAGCGACCTTCCTCAAGATCCTGTTCAATGGCGTTCCAGATAAAATTCGTTCGGTTGAGCGTCTCGTCCATGATGCTCTCCTCCTTATTACATACTTCTGCACCTTTGGGGCACACGAAATACACGCACCCGCAGGTAGCGTTCCTCCATTATAAAGGCAAACGGGCGCAAATGCAAGCAAAAGCGGAAAAAAACGGCGGGGAGGGGCGGAATGCAAAAAGCCCCGCCTTCCGGTTGGAAAGCGGGACTGATGTTCATATCGTTATTCCCCTGTCAGCAGGGGCAGGAGCGCGTCGACGGCAGCGTTGAGCTGCACCCGGGCAGAGATCGTCGCTTCTCCGTCGCCCTCCTGTGCGCCGTAGGAGCCAAACTGGGCGTGGTTGCCGCCGGGAATGGCGATCTCCTGGGCGGTGGCGGGCAGGTTCATGCGGGAAGCCTCGTACTTCTCCCAGTCGAGCACCCTGTCTGCCGTGCCGTAGAGGCTCACGACGGCGAGGCCATCAGGCAGCGGCTCGGTGGAATAAGCGGCCAGCAGCGCCAGGGCAGCGAAGTCTCCCGGATGGGCGGCTGCATAGGAGGCCGCCATCGCGCCGCCCAGGCTGTGGCCGCCGATCGACCAGCGGGTGACCTGCGGATACTGCTCCGGGATGCCATCTGCTGCGTTCATGTCCAGCACGGCCAGGCGCAGGGGCATGTCGGTCAGTACGCAGAGGATTCCCTCCTCCGCCAGCGCGTGCATCAGCGGCGCGTAGGCCGCATGGTCAACCAGTCCGCCGGGGTAGAAGATGAAGCCTGCAACGGGTTCAGCGGGAAGGAAGACAAGCCCGTCCGCCGTTTCCTGCACGCTGACGTTTTCGGTGGAAACCATGGCGGCTGCGGCGGTGCTGTCTGCGGGGGAATAGTCGCTGGCATAGAGAAATACGCCGCCGACACAGAGAACACCCGCCCCCAGGAGGATCAGCAGCGCAGCAAGAAGCTTGCGATGCCGCTTCACGCCTGACCGCCTCCCATGTTGTTCATGATGTGGATGACATGCAGGCTGCTGCCCTTGAGCTGCTCCATGGCGGCCTTGATGGAGGCGAGGTCAGCCTCGTTCATCTTGTCGGGCTTTGCCTTGCCGATCAGGCGGCGGAGGGCGGCTTCGTCGTCCTTGACGCGCTTCTTCTCCTCTTTGTCCAGCTGCTTGCCGGCCTTCGCCAGCGCGGCGGACACCTGATTGCACAGCATCTGCGCCTCGCTCAGGGTCTGCATCAGGTCACGGCGGAAGCCGTCCTGGGAGGCGTAGGTCTCTGCATCGCGGATGGCCTGCTGAATCTCGGCTTCGCTCATCTTTTCGTTCGCCGTGATGGTGATGGACTGGGCTGCACCGGTGTCCTGGTCACGGGCGGAGACGGTGAGGATGCCGTTCA
>JBGVOA010000532.1:0-2141 GCA_045126095.1 Christensenellales bacterium
GCGGACTTTATGTCCTTGCAGGGGGTGTAGTGATCCAGGACGATGGCGATCTTGTCCTTGTCGAACACGCGGTCGAAGCCGGCCTTGTCGAACACGTCGACGGCCACGGGGGTGGTCACGTCGTTGCCCAGCACCAGATCCAGCTTAGCTTCGATCAAGTCGCCGGCCTTCACGGAGGGCAGTCCTGCGTGGGCGGCGAGGATCTTTTGCGTCATGGTCATGCCCATAAGTAATACCTTCTTTCTTGGTGGCTGAGCCTCCTCAGCAGGAGGGGTTGATGCGCTGCCGCTTCGCTGCATAAGCGCGGAGCTTGTTCATCGCGCGGAGATAAGCGCGGACGGAAGCGTCAACGATGTTGGTGTGCAATCCGCGGCCGGTGAAGGTGCGGTCGTCGCAGGTCAGCTTCACGGTGACCTCGCCCATGGTGTCCTTGCCGGGGGAAATACCGGAAATGCGGTAGATTTCGAAGGAGTGCTCCACCGGGCGCATGATGCGGTTGATGGCTTCGAAAGCCGCGTCCACGGGGCCGTCGCCGGTGCAGGACTCGTCAAAGACCTGGCCGTTCAGGCTCAGACGCATGGCGCAGGTGGAGGTGGTCATGTTGGAGGTGTGCACGTCGAACCACTCCAGCTTGTAGCCGTCCACATCGTCGGCTTCATCGGCGGCGGTCTGGTGTGTGACGAGGGCGACCAGATCATCGTTGGTGACGGACTTTTTCTTGTCGCACAGCACCTTGAATTCTTCAAAGCAGCGCTGCAGCTCGGCCTCGTCCAGGTCGTAACCCATTTCCTTCAGGCGGGCGGCCAGCGCGTGCTTGCCGCTGTGCTTGCCCAGAACGATGTTGTCGATCACCACGCCCACGCTCTCGGGGGTGAGGATCTCGTAGGTCTTCTTGTTGGCCAGCACGCCGTGCTGGTGAATGCCGCTCTCGTGGCGGAAGGCGTTCACGCCCACGATGGGCTTGTTCAGCGGCGCGCTCTGGCCGATGATGTTGTACACGGTCTTGGAGGCGCGGAAGATCTGCGTGGTGTCAATGCGGCAGTCGTGCTCGGTGAAGATGTCGGGGCGGGTGTGCATGGCCATCACGACCTCCTCCAGGGAGGTGTTGCCTGCGCGCTCGCCCAGGCCGTTGATGGTGCATTCGATCTGCCGCGCACCGCCCAGCACGCCGGCCAGGGCGTTGGCGGTGGCCATGCCCAGGTCGTTGTGGCAGTGGACAGAAAATTCGACCTTGTCCGAATCCGGCACGCCGTAGCGGATGGCTTCGATCATCGCGCGCATCTCATCCGGCGTGGTGTAGCCGGTGGTGTCGGGGATGTTGATGACCGTCGCGCCGTTCTTGATGGCCAGGTCAACCACCTTGATCAGGAAGTCCACATCGGAACGGGTTGCGTCTTCGCAGGAGAACTCAATATTGCTCGTGTACTTCTTCGCATGGGCGACCATGGCGGCGGTGCGCTCCATCACCTGTTCGGGGGTCATCTTCAGCTTGTACTCCATATGGAGGGGGCTGGTGGCGATGAACAGGTGGATGCGGGGATCCGCCGCGCCCTTAACGGCTTCCCAGGCGCAGTCGATGTCCTTGACCGTCGCGCGGGCGAGGGAGGCCACGGAGCAGTCCTTCACCGTGCGGGCGATGGTCTGCACGCTCTCAAAGTCGCCGGGGGAGGCAATGGCAAAGCCAGCCTCGATGACGTCAACCTTCAGGCGCTCCAGGCAGCGCGCCACCTCGATTTTTTCTCTCAGATTCATCGAACAACCAGGGGACTGTTCGCCGTCGCGCAGTGTGGTGTCAAAAATCTTGATCTGGCTCATGCTTTGGCTCCTCCTTATCTTATTTGTTACAGGGATTCGATAAACTTCGCGATTTTGTTCGTCAGGATGACATGGCCCGCGTCGTTGGGGTGCAGGCCGTCGGGCATATAGGCTTCCTTCATTACCGGGACGGCGGGCTGTACGCCGTAGGTTGCCCACAGGTCGAGCACCGGCAGGGAGTAGTACTCTGCCGCTGCGCGGATCGCGTCCACATAGTCACCCAGCACCTTGCCGTGCATGTTCGGCTCGTTCTCGGTGGAGCGGTGCAGGGGCGTGATGACCACGAACTGCGCCGAGGGGTACTTCGTCAGCAGGGATGTGTACAG
>JBGVOA010000533.1:0-5189 GCA_045126095.1 Christensenellales bacterium
TCTTTTCCCAAGCAGCACTGTTCAGCTCGAACATGCTGTCAGTCAACAGGTTTTTCACCACACGCTGCATGCGGCTGCGGGTAGTAGCATGGTTGACGGGAGTATCTTCGTTATCGCCCGTCTGATCGTAGCGGGTATACATAGCATAACCAAGCTCGTCGTCGATACTGGTTTCGTTACCGTTATCGTTGAAATGGCGACGGATGCTCTTAGGCGCATTCTGCGTTTCTGCATCTGTGGAACGTGCCTGGGTCTGCAGCGTACCACTCAGATTGTCAGTACACAGCGACATATGGTTGCCGTAAGAATAGCTGATGTCAGATGCGGTCTGGGTGGTGTTGTCCTGCGTACCCGTCACAATGACACGCTGGATGCAGTGCGGCAGGCCATCGATCGCTCCGGTGTTGCTATAGGTATATGCAACCGCAACACCATCCACGCTGCTGGTATTCGTCAGCAGCGAGTAACCATTGTGGGTCTCATATGCATATGCAGCAGTCCGACCATCCTCATGCGTGATGTAGGTCATCTGACCATTGGAATAGCTGAACTGCGTATAGTCATCTTCCTGCCAGGGAGTACGAATAGAGTCACACAGGCCGTCAGCGTAGGTAAACGTCGTCACGCGACCCGCACCGTCCGTCACAGACCGAATTCGCAGCGTTGCACCATCCACCGGAGTGATAGTAATCTGATTACCAACAGCGTCGTGAATGGAGGCGATCAGTTTCTTCTCCGTAGTGGGAGCATCAGTTGTCGGGGTAGCAGAAATCGCAGGGAACACCATGCGGCCGTCACTCTTGCTCTTGATGGTGATGATGCCGTTATCATCAACCGTCAGAGTCAGTGACAGACCCGACATATCCTTGTACTGCACATCATCTGCATCATCGTCCAGCTCGAACCAGTGCTCAGTACCGTCACCATCAGTATAGACATACATCACCTCATCATTGATGTATTCCTTGTGAATCGTCTGATGCAGGGAGGTGCGCCAGCCGTAGCCCATACCAAACTCATTCTTGTCAGAATCACAGGAGTTGTAATAATGGGTCACGGAAACGGGCAGGCGGTTGCCATTCATGCTGGTGTCGTTGTGAGCGAAGATCAGGTTGCCATTGACCAGACTGACATAACCCTGACCAGCAAGACCGGCAGCCTGCGTGTCATAGCTCAGGTAGCTTTCCAGGCCCGCAAGGCTGGCGTAGTTCACGACGAAATAGGGCTTGCTGTCGCCATCACTGGAAACAAGCGCAATGTCATGCGCGGTCGTGGGCGCGGGAGTGAAAACCACACCATGATTCTCCCCCAGATACCATTTTCGAGCAAGGCTGGTTACGTCCAGTTTCTTTTCGCTCTTCTTATTTGCCGGGAAAACACAGCAATCCTGATAAACATCAGCATGACGGGGCTGCTGCGCGTAGGTGATGGTAGACGCATCCCAATCATCCAGTACTTCACTGAGCACCAGTGTAGTATCCGTAGTCAGCGTAGAGTAGTTATGTACGCACAGATAAGCACTCGTGATATAATGGTTGGAACCCAAGACTGGCAGTTCGTCCACACGGAGATATGCGTTACATACACCACGATTACCGCTGTCACAGATCCACAGGCGATTCAGTTGACTGCGATTATCTGTATAGCCCTTCTCCACATAGGTGTCGGTGATGCCATTGCCATCGCTGCCAACCTGCACAGCCGGGTCGAGAACAACCGGATATGTCGCATTCGCCATGAACTCAGCGTCCGGGGTATAGGTCAGTGCATACACCCCTTCATTGCGCGCAATCATCTGCACAGCAACTGCACCGATATTCTGCTTTGCATCCTCAAGGAACGGCGCTTCCAGACAGAACACAACATTCTCCTGCTCATCCTTAACAAGCAGTGCGTTTTCCTCCGTCAGTTCCATCGTGCGCCCCTCGCTCTGCAGCAGGAAGGTCACAGGACGGACGCATTCAGCCGCGTTGAAGATCAGCTCGTCCTTGAAGCCGCGATCCAGTTTGCAGCGCAGATCGACGCCACTAAAAATACCGCCATACACGACTTCACCGTGCAGGCGGCTCAGCGATTTCTCGCGCAGCTGACGAACATTAGCGGGAGCAGCATCCTGAATTTCTTCCGCATCCGGCAGAATGCTCATCGCGCCTTCAATACCCCAGGACAGCTGGCGACCTGCCTTGTCAGTCAGCGTAATGAAGGGAACCTCGCCCGCCACACTGCAATCAATGTCCAGGTTACCAGTTTTGCATTCAAGGAGAGATTCACCACGTTCAACAGCGGGCATGATACCCTTCTTCCACGCGGCGCGAGTTTCCTTCATGCGCGGCGTAGCGGTAAAACGATTGTCGATCTCATCCCACGAATGGGTCTTTTCGTTGTAGCGGTGTACCGGATCAGTGTAGGTTACCGCTTGGAACCGATTGCCGCCCATCGCGAAGACCTTGCCACAACGAGTACGCTTCGACACAATTTCTGTGCCATGCAGCGCATCCGTCTGCTCCTTGGTCATCGTGGAGCGGAAACGATTGTGCTTCCGTTGCTTTTTATCCATAGTCTTTTCCTTTCTTTGGGTCGATGGGGTTTACAGGGTTTCGTCTTCACACTCATCGGCAGTGTTTTGCACAGGTTCAGCAGTGTTTGCGCCGTTCCCGAAGCTTTCCGACTCAAATGCCATTGCCGATTCAATGAGAGTCTTGTCGGCAACGGGCACCTCGGCCATCGGGTTCGCGTTCACAACAACAGCAGATGCCTGCGCGTTGCGAGACGCAAGCAGCGGCGCAATCCTCAGAGCCGTCACTTCAGTCAGCATGCCAGCGCTGGTCAGTCGCTGACTCAGATGGCCACGCACGATCACTTCCATGCCAACGCGAAGATTCGCCTCTGCCCATGTCGCCAGGTTGCGCCACGCATTCACCGTGTAGTTCTCGAACTTCACCTGCTGCTGAACAGTCTTGTGAGATACGCGCAGCTGATACACCAGGTGCTTGGGCTGACTGGCAGGAGCCTCCGGTGCATAGATTGCTACCAGCTTGCCGGACAGGTATACCTCGTTCACTTTTTTCACCTCCTTCTTGAATTCTTGGTGCTAAGAAGGTAAGGGCCTTCACGGTATGGTGGACCTACCGTGTTCTACCAAAAATGAAAAGCTGCTCGCGCATCACCGAGCAGCTTCTTGCCTTCTTTGGCACATTTACATCATAGCATATCTGATGCACAGATGCAACTCATATTCGTCCAACTCTGTCCAATCCCGTTCAATAATGTCCAGATTTGTTGATTGTCAAGTTTTCTATCTCAAATCAATAGTGAATGGTATTGATGCATATCATTCGCTGTATGTAATGAAAGCTCCACACTTGATAGTATTGGAATATCACAGCAAACGCTGGTATACAATACATAACGGTGATGATGGGTGGGGGGGCAACATTATGAATATGAATGATAGGAACGCTAAGAAACCTGAAGGGCGTGAAATGAATTACCAGTTGCAAAAGGAAATTGATTATGTGACGATTGGCAGGCACATGAAGGAAGTCAGAAAGAGGCTCGGATATACTCAAGCACAATTCTCGGAGCTTATGGGGATGAGTCCCAACTATTATGGTCAATATGAAACAGGTTCTCAGTTCATCAATCTACCGAGATTCATTCAGTTCGCCTGCATAACAGAAACACCAGCTGACACGCTTCTTGCCGGGTGCCATGTCGATTATCCGTCTCCTCACAAATTGCCACTGGAATGCTCTGAACAACGTGCGCGTTTGAATTCGATTCTGGATAAGTGCCCAGACCATGTTATCGCCAGTCTGATCATTGTTGCACAGGAAATGCTCAAGCAGAACTGATCTTCCGCATCAGCTTTACGTTAGCCATAAGTACTGATCAGCAGTGCCCTTGGTTGCTGCCGACTCTTTCATGCATAGGGAAGTGAGAATATGTCAGAGAACCCGATTGAGCAGATCTACACGGAACGTTTGAGTGAACTGATCAAACTCTGCAGAATAATCCTGTCCGGCGAAATGATTGAAGGACTTGAAGCAGAGGACGTTGTCCATAGAGTCTTTATTCGTGCATGGGAAAAGAAAGAACAACTCAGCACCCATGAAAACCCTATGGGCTGGTTCAGATCCGCCTGTGTCAAAGAGTGTCAAGCGTTACGGAACAGAAAACTGCGCAGACAGAGGATTCTTGGGTTTCCTGTGCCATTGACAGATACTATCTCCGCAGATTCTCAATCGGATGCAATACTGCGCTGGCTGAATAAAATGGATGCTGATGATATTCTCCAAGAACTGCATTCGAAGTTGACACCCTTTGAAAAGCAAGTCTTCAGACACTATTACGCAGAAGATATGTCAGCACAAGAAACTGCTGAAATCATAGACGTAAAGGTTACCGCCGTCAATGATGCAGCACGGCGCATCCGAAGCAAAGCCTCCAAATTGAGTCTCGGAATATATATTTTTCTTCTCTGTCCAATTTGGGAGTTTTTGCGACGTAAATAAGTGAAGGGAGGCTGTAGCAATGAATGGCGACCGCCGAACATATGTGAAGCGAATATTAGAAGCCATTGAAAACGGTACTTTACCGCCACCTGAAACAGAGAGGAGGTTATGCGAACTTATCGAACACGAGGTGACTCGCACTGATGCATCGCCAGATGAAGTATTCATTTCTGCATGCATTGCCCTGTGGGATGAACTGCACAGTCAGGATAGCACTGACTATGAGGAACGCGCGGCACAGCTTAGGTTAAGAATCGATTCTACACTTCGCACTCTGCAGAAACGCAAGAAGCGTAACCGTGTATTAACAAAAGTTGTTGCTGCAGTCGCTGCTATCATTGTCCTTGTTGTGGGCATCAGCCTCCCTGTCCGTTGGATATGGTTTGATAGCTGGTCTACACCGGATGAACAGCAGCATGTCATTATGGGGCATGAGATCTCTGTCGATATGGTGGAACACGCGATTGCAGAGAATGGTAATCGTGGTTCAATCATCTGCGAGGATATTTCAGACATCGAGCACTATCTTGGATTTGAACTTGATATCCCTCCAATTCTTGGCGATGAGTGGAGAGTCACGAATTGCTCTGTGCGTTTCTTCACAGGATATATTCGAGTCGCAGTCATATATGGACATAGTGAGGATAGCGGACGACAGCTGACTTGCGCAATCCA
>JBGVOA010000534.1:0-3543 GCA_045126095.1 Christensenellales bacterium
CATGCTGTACATGGTATCCATCTCGCTGTACACCACCGGCTGACCGGCTTCGTCCGTCAGGGTGAAGGGCCCGCAAGCTTTTGCCAGGGCGCGGGCAGCAGCCTCGGTGTTCTCTGTGGGAAGGAGCTGAATGTGAAGGCGGGTCACCAGCGGGGTCAGCAGAAGCTGCTCCACCCGCGCGGTGCCCTCCGGCAGGGTGAAGGTCGTGCCGGAGAAGTTGCAGCGGAAGGCCTTGTCCGCATCGAAGGCGAAGGGAACGGCGATGCGGGCCGTCCGCACCACGTGGCAGCGGGGGTCGTCCACGGGGAAGATGACGTCGCCGCTTCTGCTGAGCACGGTGTAGCCCTGGGCAGCGAGGACTTCCGCGTCGTCCACCTGGTCATCGAAGAAGACGATGTCCTCGCTGCCGTTGGCAAGCAGCACATCCGGGAAGCTGCGCAGGGTGGCCAGCGCGTCGTCCAGCTCGGCGCGGTACTCGCCGTCGATGCTTTTGTCAAAGAAATCGCTGTCCGCCGGGAGCAGCACGGCGAAGGCCTTTTCCGGCCGGTAGACGTCGAAATATGCCTCGCCGGTGACGGTGCCCGTCAGGGGCGCGCCGATCGGGTTGCTCCAGCCGCCGCCGGGGAACGGGTTGCGCCGGACGGGCAGCACATCCAGGTGTGGGCTGGGGATGAGCCGAGCGTCGCCGGTGTTGGTGACATAGTGGGGAATGCCGACGGCCTGCCCGGCTATCGTCAGGTCGCTGCTCAGGAGCACCAGGGCGGGCTGCGTCGGGTCGGCGACCTCGGCTTCGTAGGAGAAGGCGAGCTGCGTGCCGTCGTACACAAGGCCGGTCAGGCGGATGGTCACTCCGTCGGCGGTGGACTCGCTGTGGATAACCTGCGCGGTGGAAGTCAGCTGATCGCTGGCGGGGGCGTTGGGAGCCAGCAGCCAGTCGATGACGGCGGGCCGGGTGAGGGCATAGGCCGCTGTGAACAGGGCGGCGAGGATCAGCGTGGCGACGAGGGCCACGCGGATAATGCTGCGCTTCATGGGTTCCTCCTTTTTGCGGGGGAGCCCGTGAAGCAGCGCCTCCATACGTTCGGCAAAGCCGTCTGGCGGCGTGGAATAGCCGCTGCGCAGCGTATCCTGATCAAGGCGGATCACGGGCTCACCTCCTCGTTGAGTTGTTTCTGCAACGCTTTTCGGGCGCGGAACAGGCGGTTCTTCACGGCTGACAGGGGCAAGGCCAGAGCGGCGGCGACCTCCTTCTCCGTCATGCCCTCCATGTATTTGAGCAGCAGCGGCGTGCGCAGGCTCTCCGGCAGAGCGCGGATGGCGGCGTGGAGCGCGGCGGCGGAATCGTCCGCTTCAGGGGCCGCAAGGGCGGGGAAGTCTTCTGTGGGCAGCGTGCGGCGGCGCTTGCGCAGGATCGTCAGGCTTTCGTTGATGACGATCCGCATCAGCCAGGCTTTTTCCAGGCCGGGCGACGCCTTCTTCCGCGCGGCCCATGCATTCAGCAGCGCTTGCTGTACGGCGTCCTCCGCGTCCGGCGGGCTGCGCAGGATGCTGGCGGCCATCCGGTAGAGGGCGGCCATGTGCTCCCGGCACAGACCGATGAAAACCGATTCGTCCATGGACGGTGTTCCTCCGTTGTGAGATCTCGCTTATATAACGCGCGGGGCGGCGGAAAAGTTAGCTGCGGGCACAAAAAAACTGCACAGGCCGGAACCTGTGCAGCGGTTGTGGATTATTCCTTGTCGCAGAGAGCGCAGAAGCGGTCGATCTCTCCCTTAATGACCTCCAGGCTCGCGCGCCAGAAGTCGGGGTTGCGCACGTCGATGCCCACAGAGGCCGCAACGCCGGAGATGGTGTCGGAGCCGCAGGAGCGCAGCAGCTGGCAGTACTTGGGCACGAAGGCGTCGCCCTCCTTGAGGTACTGCGCAAACACGCCCTTGCCGAACAGCTCGCCGAAGGCATAGGGGAAGTTGTAGAAGTTGAGGCCGGAGGAGTAGTAGTGGCTCTTGCAGGCCCACATGTAGGGGTGGCGCACGTCCTTCGCCAGGCCGTCGCCGTAGGTGGCCTCCTGCGCGCGGAGCATGCAGTCCTTCAGCTCGTCCACGGTCATGGCGTGGTCGGCGCGGGTGTCGATGACCTCCGACTCGAACAGGTAGCGGCTGAGGATGTCCACGCAGGTCTGGGTGGACTCCATCAGGCTCGCCTCCAGCAGGGTGAACTGCTCGTCCTCCGTGGCATTCTTGAGCACCTGATGGGCCAGCATGGTCTCGTTAAAGATGGAGGCCGTCTCCGCCAGGGGCATGGGCGTGTTGATCATCGCGTAGGGCAGGCCGGCCAGGCAGCGGTTGTGCCAGGCATGGCCCAGCTCGTGGGCGATGGTGCTGATGTCAGAGAAGGAACCCTGGTAGTTCGTCAGCACGATGGAGCGGTCATAGCTGTGGGCGCTGGCACAGAAGGCGCCGCCGCTCTTGCCCTCGCGGGGGTAGATGTCGATCCAGCGCTGCTCAAAGGCGTTGTCGATAAACTTCGCCATCTCGGGCGTGAACTTGCCCATCTCGCGCAGCAGCACCTCGCGGCACTCCTCGATGGAGTAGGCCTTGCTGGCCTTGCCCACGGGCGCGAACAGATCGTAGAAGGGCAGGCCGTCCGCGTGGCCGAGGTACTTGGCCTTGGCGCGCATGTAGCGGCGGAAGTGGGGCAGGTACTCGCGGATGGCGGTGATCATCGCCTCCAGGGTCTCGCGGTCCA
Organism: Christensenellales bacterium; assembly: GCA_045126095.1. Lineage (GTDB taxonomy): Bacteria > Bacillota > Clostridia > Christensenellales > Aristaeellaceae > UBA11524. The sequence continues at coordinate 2,746 of JBGVOA010000534.1, forward strand.
TGCGGTTCTGGCTCAGGGTCATATCCAGCACGGAGTCGTAGCCGCGAGCCTTGGCCATGGTGCGGGCCTCCATCTTGATGGAGTTGAGGCAGTAGGCCATGGGCAGCTCGATCTTCTTGTAGGATGCGATCTCCGCCTCGTAGGCGTCCTTACGGACAGCGGCGTCGCCGTCATAGGCCATGCCGCGCACGGCGGGCAGGGGCAGGGATTCGCCGCGGTAGTCCACCGTGTGGGTGGAATCCAGCTTGTCACGCAGCTGGGAGAAGGCGCTGCCGCCGGAGAGGCGCATCTGCAGCATCCACGGCTCGATCTCCGCCGGGATGGTGTGCTTGGCCTCCTCCGCCATTTCGCGCAGGATGAAGGCGATGGGCTGCAGCTTTTCGCTGGTAGCGATGAGCTCCTCCAGGTTGCCCAGGCTCCCCACATAGCGGGTGATGGCGCTGCCCACCAGGCTGCTGTCGTTGGCGATGAGGGCCAGCTTGTCCTCATACTGCTGGGCGACGCTGTTGGAGGCGTCGGCAGACAGGGTCAGGCCGGTGAAGTTGAACAGGCGGTCGACGAGGGCGGACATGTCCTCATCCAGGGCGAAGAGCTTTTCCAGCTTTTCCTGATCGCCCAGGTCGGATTCCAGCAGGGCCTTCTGCTCCGCGATCATCTCCGGCCAGCGGGCGACGTCGGCGAGGAAAGCTGGGTCGTCAAAGCTCTTGTAGAGGAAGGAAAGATCCCAGGTATGCTCCATGGTGTGTGCCTCCTTTTTTACTCCCTCAGTCAGCCGCAAGCGGCTGCCAGCTCCCTCGG
>JBGVOA010000535.1:0-6704 GCA_045126095.1 Christensenellales bacterium
GCGCAAGCCGGACGGCGACTGGCTGGTGCTGGTGAACGGCGATATCGTCTGCACCGGCCCGGCGGCGGCCTTCGCGGATGTCGGCCCGACGGAACATGAAGACTATCTGCGGCCTCCGAGGGACTTCGGGGACGAGAATGACCGGGATACCTATGTCCCCGGCGAGGAATGAGCCTTGACGTGCAGCGCATCCGCCTGCTACAATGAAGGCAACATGATACGGGAGGACGTGCGATGAAACGCTGGGAGAATGGCAGTGAGCCCATGGACGGCACGGAGATGGACTATGTCGCCTTCGGTCGCGGCACGGAGCCGCTGGTGATGATTCCTGGCCTGGGGGATGGCCTGCGCACAGTGCGCGGCATGGCGGCGACCTTCGCGCTGCAGTACCGCGAATTGGGGCGGCGCTTCCGGGTGTACTGCTTCAGCCGGAAACGGGTGCTGCAACCGGGCAGCACGACGGCGGACTTTGCCGACGACCTCGCCCGGGCGATGGAAGCGCTGGGGATTGCCGGCGCGACGGTGCTGGGCGTGTCCCAGGGCGGGATGATCGCTCAGTGGCTGACGCTGCGCCATCCGCATTTGGTGAGGCGGCTGATCCTCTGCGTGACGCTTTCCCGGCAGAACGCGGCGGTGCAGGGCGCGGTGCCCCGGTGGATCGAATGGGCTAAGCAGGGGGACTTCCGGCGGATATTCATCGACACGGCGGAGAAGTCCTACTCGGCGGCGTATTTGCGGCGCATGCGTTGGCTGCTGCCGCTGGCGGCGCGGCTCTCGAGGCCGGCGGATCCGCAGCGGTTCCTCATTCAGGCGCATTCCTGCCTGACCCACGACGCCTATGCGGAGCTGCCCCGCATCGCCTGCCCGACCCTCGTGCTGGGCGGCGGGCAGGACGCCATCGTCGGCCCGGAGGCTGCCGGGGAGATCGCCGGTCAGATCGCCGGGTGCGAAATGCACATCTGGCCCGGGTATGGCCATGCAGCCTACGAGGAAGCGAAGGATTTTCAAAGGCGCATCGTCGATTTCGCGGATGCGCATGCATAAAATGAACACGCGCGTCGGAGCATTGCGGTTCCGGCGCGCGTTTTGTTGTGTTTTCAGACCCAGCCAAAGGGGACGAAGTCCGGCGTGTATTCGATCTCGCAGACCTCGCCGTGGGCGATGAGACCCACGCCTGTGTAGCGGCGGATCACGCCGCCATGGGCCACGACGGCGATCTTCTCATAGCCGAGCGCGGCGTATTTGTCCAGCACGGGCTTTGTGCGGGCGATAATTTCGAGGATGGTCTCCCATTTGCGGGTTTCGCCCGGTGGGTACTCGCCCCGGCAGTGCATGAAATCCTTGTGCAGCGCCTTGTTTTCCTCCTCGCCCCGGACCTGGAAGGCCTTGTCGGGGATGAACTCGTGCAGGTCGGTTTCCACCAGCAGGTCGAGGCCGGTTTTTCGGGAGATGATCGCGGCGGTTTGCAACGCACGGGTGTAGGGCGAGGCGACGATCAGCTGGCAGCTCTTCAGCAGCGGGCTGTCGGCGGCCTGTGCGGCCTGCTGGCGGCCCAGTTCGGTCAGTGGGGCGAGGTCGCGCCCTTGCCCGATGAAACCGCGCGCGTCGACAACGGACTTGTCGGGCTCGCCGTGGCGGATAAAGACGATTTTCATGGCGCTCTCCATGTTCATCAGGTGCTTCTGCGCACGTCACCCCCGCTGGGGCATCGGGCGCTTCTTGGCGGTGAATTCAGGTACCTGTACGCGGATCACCGTCACCCCGGCGACCATCTTGTCCGTGAAGGTAAAGTCCTTGCTGGTCTGCGTTTTCATCAGGATGGTCAGGCCGTGCATCTTGCCCTCTGCGTCCTCAATGATTTCTGCGACGCCGTCGCCCATGATGGAGGAGTAGCAGGTGCCGTGCTGGCAGGCGGCGGGGCCTTCGAAAGGCACAACGTCCGTGTCGATCTCAATAAAGACGCGGGGATTCACGCGCAGCACATCCAGCTTGCGCCCGGCCGTTGCGCCGTGGAGATACAGCGTCAGACCACTGTCGTGCATGGTGTAGCCGTAGTTCATGGGGACGACGTAGGGCAGATCTCCGTCGATCATGCCCACGTGGACGATCCGCGCCCGGTCAAGAATGCCGAGAATCTCGTTCATGTCGGTAACTTCGCGCTCGCGGCGGGTGATACCTCTCTTCATAGGTGCATCTCCTTTATTCTGTGTATCAGCGGGGCAGGAAGGCATCCAGCATGCCGGTGAGCAGCGTGCAGAATTCTTCTGGCGCGTCGTAGTGCGGCGCATGTCCGCAGCCGTCCAGCAGGGCGATGCGCTTGTCCGGCGCGGTGATCATGTCGTGGTAGTCCTGCGCGTACTTCGCCGGGGTCGTCCAGTCGCTTCCGCCGGTGATGAAGCCCACGGGCATGGCGTAGGTCAGGCCGAAATCGCGCACGTCGGCGGTGCACATGGCGTCGAAGAGCGCCTGATTGCGGGCAAAATAGTCCTCCATGTCGCCGCACTGCACGAGGAACCAGCGCAGGTCGTCGATCCCCATGAAGGGGGAGGACACGCCCAGCCAGAGGGTATTCGCCTCGCGCTCGGCGATATGGTAAGGTGCGGCGGTGCGGCGCATGGCGATCATGTTGGGGAGGGTCGGATCGGCGAGGTAGACGGCGTGGGCGGCCTCCATGGCGGAGGTGTCGTCGCTGCGCTCCTTTGCGATGCCCAGCGCATGCTCGTAGCTGTACAGGTCGCTCTCGAAGCTGACCAGCTGCCCCACGCCGACGTATGCCGCCACCTTGTCCGGGTGGTCAAGGGCGTAGCGGCTGCCCAGCATCGTGCCGTAGGAGTGGCCGACGAGGATGACCTGCTCCTGCCCGAAGCGCTCGCGGGCGTAGTCCACCAGCGCGTCCAGGTCAAGGAGGGCCTGATTGAAGGTGGCGGTTTTGTTGTCCGGATCGGCGGCAGCGTTGCGGAAATAGGTGCGCCCGCAGCCGCGCTGATCCCAATTGATGAAGGTGTAGCGGTCGGTGAGGTGCTTCTGCCAGGCGTGGTTCACATAGCCGTCGGGGCTGGAGGGGCCGCCGTGGAGCCAGATGATGACGGGGTTCGACGCGTCCGCGCCCCGGATGAGCAGGTACTGCTCCTGTCCGCCAAGATCGACGTACACGCCCTCGTCGACGGCGTTTTCACCAGTCAGACGCACGGAAAGCCAGGTGTCCAGCCGTGCGCCGATGACCACCAAAGCGGCGAAGAGCAGGAGGAAGGCCAGGGAAAGCCCCAGCCATTTCGCGGCTATTTTGAGGATCTTCATGGGTGCATCCGTCCTTTACCTGCGCCGGAGCGCGAAGATTTGCAGCATGGCCGCCTCCAGCGAGCCCTCCTGGTTCATCTGGCCGGACTTCACCTTGTACTCGGTGGTGAGGCAGATGTCCACGGCCTGCTTGATGGCACTGCCGGAGTATCCCTGCACCTGCCGCAGCATGCGCTCGGCGGCAAAGGGAGCCACGCCCAGCTTCTGCTTGATGGCTGCGTCGGATTGCTTCTCGTAGCGCATGATGAGGATGTGCTGCATCAATCGGAACTGCCTCAGGAGCATCGCCAGGATGCCCAGCCGGTCCTCGCCGTTTTGCAGCATGTCCCGCAGCAGCGCGAAGGCCTTGCCTTGCTGCCCGGCGACCACTGCGTCCACCATCTGAAAGATATTGTATTCCGTGGAGCGGGTGGCGACGGCCTGCACGTCCGCTTCGGTGATATCGTCCCGGTCACCGGCCAGGGCGGCCAGCTTGTCGATTTCCGTGCGCAGAAGGGCCGTATCCGTGCCGACGGTGAAGGAGAGGAGCGAGGCCACCTGCGGGGCACAGGCCTTGCCCAGCCCCTGGAAGGTGCGCACGATCCACTGGTCGACCTCCTGTGCCGTCAGCGGGGCAAAGGTGACGATGCCGCCCTGCTTCTTGATGGCGGTGTAGAGCTTTTTGCGCGCGTCCGCTTTGCCGCGGGCGAGAAAGACGAGCACGCAGGAATCCGGCACCTGGGGGATGTAGGCGGTAAGCTTCTCGTCCGCGTCGGCGCGGCCCATGAGGGCAGGGTGCTCCCGGACGATGACCAGGCGCTGGTCTGCCAGGAAGGGCAGCGTTTCGCAGGCGGCGATGAGCGCGTCTGTGGCGGGCGCGTCCATGAGGGATTCGTTCAGTTCCTCCATGCCCTCGGGGAGGATGGCCCTGCGCAGGGCGGCGAGGGCCGCGGCCTTGAGGTTCTCCTCCGGGCCCTCGAAGAGGTATGCGCCCTTCAGACTGCCGCTTTTCAGCAGCTGGTGGAATTCTTTTCTGTCCATGCTCGTATGCTCCGCTTACAGGTCGTACTGGTCGCCGATGCGGGCGAGGCGGCTGTCGATCCGGTGGACGCGGGCTTCCTTCAGCAGCGTCTCCGGATCGATCGTCGGGTTCAGGTGGGTGATGACGAGCTGCTTCGCGCCTGCCTCCTGCGCAAGCTGCGCACAGTGAGCGGCAGACAGGTGCGGCTTGCCCTCCGCCCAGGCAGCGGTGGGGAAGAGGCCGTCCGCCAGCAGCAGATCGGCGCCTTGGGTGAAGTCAGCGAGGCCGTCCACCGTGTTGGTGTCGCCGGTGTAGCACAGGGTCTTCGTGCCGTCGGTGATGCGGTACATCAGTGCCGGCACCGGGTGACGGGCGGGGAAGGCTGAAATCCGAAATTCGGAATTCGGAATTCCGAATTCAGTGTGCGGTGCGACGTCGTGCAGGACGATCATTGCGCACTTCTGCACGGCTTGGCGGACGAGGCTGCTTTCGTCCACAGGGGCATACACATGCAGGGGCTGCTGCGCGCAGGCCTCCAGGCGGAAGATGAGGGGCAGCAGGTCGGCGCAGTGGTCGTAATGCCAATGGGAGAGCAGGAGGGCGGTCAGGCGCTCCGGGGCCACGCGGGCGGTCAGGTTCGCCAGGCAGCCGCTGCCCAGGTCGAGGGCGAGGGCGGCGCCGTCCGCCGTGAGGAGATAACCGGAGGTCGCGCCGCCGGGGGCAGGGAAGGGGCCGTTCATGCCCAGGATCGTCAGCTTCATAGGGATTCACGCTCCTGCGTTGCTTGATGGGTGATCAACAGGCGGAGCGCAGCAGATTGCCGCATTCCATGCAACCATGATACCTGCTTTCGGCTGACTTGTCCAGCAGAAAATGCATGAGCGACGCTTGGACGAAAGTGTTTTCGGGATGGGGTGTGCAGGAAAGTGAAATGTGGTAACGCTTACAAGGAAGGCGGCGCGCAGGCTGGAAACATTTCCGCAACCTTTGTCGGAGATGGGCGAAAGTTGTCACAGATTGTTGGCGGCAAAAATTGCGAAAGTTTGCGAAACCGTTTGCGCTCTGGCTGAATCTATGTTATACTATAGCCGCGAATATAGTGCCCGCAGCGCATGTCTGCGGCAGGAGGGATATGAAGCATGAAATACGGCCATTTTGACGACAAGGCCCGCGAGTATGTCATTGACACCCCGCGCACGCCCTACCCCTGGATCAACTACCTGGGCTGCGAAAAGTTCTTCGGCATCATCTCGAACACCGCTGGCGGTTACTGCTTCTACCGCGATGCGCGTCTCCGCCGCGTGACCCGCTACCGCTACAACAACATGCCCGTGGACAACGGCGGCCGTTACTTCTATATCAATGACAACGGCACCGTGTGGAATCCTGGCTGGAAGCCCGTGAAGACCGAGCTGGACAGCTACTCCTGCCGCCACGGCATGGGCTACACCGTCATCACCGGCAAGAAGAACGGCCTGGTTGCGAGCCAGCTGTCCTTCGTGCCCATGGGCGTGAATGCCGAGGTGCATCAGATCACCCTGACCAATGAGTCCGACGCTGTCAAGGACGTCACCCTGACCTCCTTCGTCGAGTTCTGTCTGTGGGACGCCTCCGACGATATGCTGAACTTCCAGCGTAACTTCTCCACCGGCGAGGTGGAGGTCGAGGACGGCGTGATCTACCACAAGACCGAGTACCGCGAGCGCCGCAATCATTATGCCTTCTACACCGTCAACGCCCCCATTTCCGGCTTTGACACCGATATGGAGACCTTCCTGGGTCTGTACAACGGCTTTGACGCGCCCCAGGCCGTCATGACCGGCGAGATGGGTAACTCCGTCGCCTCCGGCTGGCAGCCCATGGCCGCCCACCAGGTGAAGGTCACCCTGCAGCCCGGTGAGAGCAAGAAGTACAACTTCGTGCTGGGCTATGTTGAGGTGCCCGTCGATCAGAAGTTCGTGGCTCCCGGCGTGATCAACAAGGCGCCCGCCAAGGAAATGATCGCTGCCCTGACCACCGACGAGCAGATTCAGGCCGCCTTCGACGCCCTGAAGGCCCACTGGGACAACCTGCTCTCCGCCTACACCCTCACCACCCCCGACGAGAAGCTGGGCCGCATGGTCAACATCTGGAACCCCTACCAGTGCATGGTGACCTTCAACATGTCCCGCTCCACGTCCATGTTCGAGTCCGGCGTGGGCCGCGGCATGGGCTTCCGCGATTCCTCCCAGGATCTGCTGGGCTTCGTGCATCAGATCCCCGAGCGCGCCCGCGAGCGCATCCTGGACATCGCTGCCACCCAGTTCCGTGACGGCGGCTGCTACCATCAGTACCAGCCCCTGACCAAGAAGGGCAACAATGACATCGGCGGCGGCTTCAATGACGATCCGCTGTGGCTGATCGCGGG
>JBGVOA010000536.1:0-10857 GCA_045126095.1 Christensenellales bacterium
AGATAGGGCTCCGGGCCGGACGCACCCCACCAGAACCAGCCGCCCGAGGCCTCATGCAACGGCCGCCAGAGCACGGGCACGCCCGCCTCCTGCAGACGGCCCAGCTGCGCGGAAATGGCGTCGATACCCTCCAGCAGCATCTGGTAGCCCGCAGGGTCCTGGCCGTTCATGGCCTTGGCGAGGTTAAAGCGGGTGCTGTCGGTGTAGAAGGAAACGCCGTACTGCTCATCGGCGTACCAGTGCCAGCTCAGGGTGACGATGCCGCTGTGCTTTTCCCAATACTCAATGGCACTCTCGATGGCGTTGGGCGTATCGCCCGCGCGGGCCCGGGAGGGGCTGTAGTTGCCCACGTCCATGCCCAGAATCGCCGGATAGGCGCCGCCCGCCGCGCGGAAGCCCACCGCCTGGCAGTCCAGGCCGAAGGGGCCATTCTGGCACTGCTGGCCGGAGATCACGTTGCGGCCGTAGTTATCGCACAGGAAGGTCATCAGCTGACGCGCTTCCTGCGTGGCGTTGGGGTTGATAAGCACAGGCTCCACATCATACACATCCGCCGGGATGGGCTCGCTGCGGCGCACGCCGATGTAATCGATGTTGATCCAACCGTAGCTCTTGGTGATCGCCACGGTGTTGTCGCCCGCCTCCAGCCAGACGTATTCCACCACGCCATCGGACCACTGGGCCCCGGCACTGGTGATATCGCCCACATTCTGGCCGTTGGCTGCCACGGGATTGACCTTGTAGCCGCCGCCCACGGAATTCTGGCGCACCACAATATCGTAATGCCCGGCCTCCGGCACATTCAGAATCACCTGCACGCCGTCGCCGTCCCGCTCCAGGCCGGTCACCACCGCACCGTTGATCCGCGCACGGCCCAGCAGCGTTCCGTTTTCCGCCTCGACCCGGGCCAGCAGGGCATCCTCAGCCATTGCCGTGCCCAGCCACAACCCTGCAGCCGCCAGCCCCAGCGAGAGACCCCGGCGGAATATAGCTGCGAAGCTTCCGCTTTTACTCATTAGCTTCACTCTTCCTTCTTGTTAGTCATCAGTTAACCAAAGTATATGCACTTTATACTGATTATACTACACATCCCCTACTTGCGCAAGTCCCTTTTGGCAGATTTGGGCGATATTCATGAAAAAAAACAAAGGGACGTACATCAGCGGTCCGCTCGTTTTCATATTCCGCAGCGAAATAATTCGTGTTATTTTCTTCATGTAAGCCTGAAATACGTTTTCTTTCCCCTGAAAGCACTTTCTTGTTAGCTTTACTGTTAACTTTTGCGATAACAAATTAACAAAAGCCCTGCACACCGGCGTGCAGGGCCGACATGCAGGGCTGTATCCATTGTTATTCCGGCAGCGTCAGGCGGGATTCCTCCGGCGCATCCGTCGCCTCCTGGGCGGCCATGGAGTCAAAGCGGCTGGATAGGTAGATGATGTGCGTCACCGCCGTGATGGTGGAGCGCAGCATGATCTTGGCCTCCGAGCGGTCCTCCGGTGTACCCACCTCCTGCAGCGCATCCTTCAGGCCGAAGGTGTATTGCAGCATATTCTCCAGCTCCATGCAGAAGTAATCGTAGGCGATTTCCGCCGTGTAGGCGGCCTTCTGCATATCAAACAGGCGGCCGATATTCTCCATCGACAAAACGGACTTGGCCACCGAAATAAAGAACAGGTATGCGATCTGATCCGCATCGTACTGCTTGCGCACAGGGTTGGAGATATACCCCTGCTTGACGTAGTTGCTCACCATGGAGGAGGTGATCTCCATGCACCCCAATGGCGCCAGATAGCGGTTGACATACTTCACCGTCTGATCCAGATAGAGCCCCACATCCGGGATCTCCCGGTAGCGCGGCAAGCGGAAATTCTCAATAGCGACCGACATGCATCTCCCTCCCTGCTGCTATTATAGCCGCAAGTGCCGAAACCGTCAAGAAAGATTTGCTGAACGCCTTGACAGGCTCCGCAATAACTGTTATGATGTATTTTGTCACCGGTTTTTGAATAACCGATATTTTCAACAGCATTTGACGAAAGGCCTGTTATGAATTACAAAATCGTTGCCGATTCCTCCTCCGATGTGCTGGCACTGAATTCTGTCCCCTTTGCAAACGTGCCGCTGGTGATCCACGCGGGCGAAAAGACCTTTGTGGACGATGAAAACTGCGACGTAGCCGCCATGACCGACTACATGCTGACCTACAAGGGCAAGTCCTCTACGGCCTGCCCCGGCACGCAGGATTGGCTGGACGCCTTTGGCGAGGCGGAAAACGTGTTCTGTGTCACCATCACCAGCGGCCTGTCCGGCTCGTACAACTCCGCCCGCATCGCTGCGGAGGAGTACATGGCCGCCCATCCCGGCCGCCGCGTCCATGTGGTGGACACGCTCTCCGCCGGCCCGGAGCTGCGCCTGGTGGTGGAGAAGCTGCAGGAGCTGATCCTCGCGGAGACCCCCTTTGACGAGATCGTCGAGGAGATCGGGAAGTACCACAAGCGCTCCTTCCTGGTGTTCTCCCTCCAGTCGCTGCACAACTTCGTGGCCAACGGCCGCGTCAGCCCGGCGCTGGGCGCGCTGGTGGGCCTGCTGGGCATCCGCGTGGTGGGCAAGGCCAGCGAGCAGGGCACGCTGGAGCCCCTCTCCAAGGTGCGCGGCGACAAGAAAGCCCTGAACGAGATCGTGCGCATCATGAAGGAACTGGGCTGGAATGGCGGCCGCGTGCGCATCGCCCACAACGAGAACGCCGCCATGGCGGACTCCCTGGCTGCCGCGCTGCGTGCCGTGCACGACAAGCTGGACGTGGCCATCGAGCGCTGCCGCGGCCTGTGCTCCTACTACGCTGAGAAGGGCGGCCTGCTGGTCGGCTTCGAGGGCGCGTAAACAAACCGCATACCAAAAGGCTGCCGGCGTAAACGCCGCAGCCTTTTTTGCATAAAGGGCCATTTTTCCCATTGCGTCCGCCGGGAAACAGGTGTAATATATGTAACAGGAAAACAACGCCATACAAAGGAGAGATACAAATGCGCCGTCTTCTTGCCCTGCTGCTTGCCCTTTGCTGCCTCCTGCCCGTCTTCGCCCATGCGGAGGAGCTGACCCTGCTCACCGCCGATACGGTGGACGAGGTGAACCAGTTCGTCCTCCTGCCCGAGGGTGACGAGCTGCCCGCCCCCCAGCGCGGCTATATCCGCTACATTTCCCTGAACGAAAAGGACGCTGCCTTCCGCCCCGGCGCCTGGCGCAACGACCGCTATAACCTAATGAGCAAGGCCGGCGGCTACAAGGCTGACCACAACAACATGCATAACCGCGCGGTGTACTGCATGGCCCTGAGCTACCTGGGCGTGGATGTGACCCCCGCGATGATGAGCGAGCTGGCCGGCGCCCGCGATGTGACCGCCCCCTACGATGCGGTTACCTCCCAGCTGGGCGTTGCCATCGAGCGCGTTGCCCCCAAGGCCTACGTCTTTGACACCATGGTGGAGAACTACCTCACCGACGACAGCTACTCCCCCGTGATGTGCACCTTCCGCACCAAGGCCGGGCAGCTCTACACGGTGCTGATCGTGGCCTACATCCCCTCCACCGGCGGCTTCATCATCTGCGACGCCGCCGCGCCCCGCCTGGACGGCGAGTACCTGCACAGCTACAAGATGGCCTGGCACGTCGTCCGCCGCTTCGTGCTCTCCAGCGCCTTCTATGACAAGTTCTACGAGAGTGAGGTCATGGCGCTGTACCAGTGGAGGCTCGTGGAGGAGTAATCCCTACCCACCCCGACAGCAAAGCCGCGCACCCGATGGGGTACGCGGCTTTTGTGATGCATATCATGTTGCCCAGGGCGCGTCATTCCGCCTTGTCCAGCGTTTCGATGCGGCAGCTTGCGCGCTCGCTGTTGTTGGGCAGCTGGCGGATCTCCAGGATGTAGACCTGCCCGTCCGCAATGACGAACCGATCCTCCTTCGCCATGGCAACGCCGGTGGACGCGCCCGCGCCCGCAGTCAGGTCGTAGGCGGTCAGCCGGCCGTCGTCCGCCACCATGTAGAGGCAGTCGCCGACGATGCAGAAGTATTCCGGTGCACTCTGCGGAACCAGCAGCCGGTCATCTCCCGCAGCCAGGTCGCAGGCATGCACGCCGTCCGCCTCCAGGTAGTACAGCACGCCCGAAAGCAGCACGCCCTGGGGGAAGATCATCGTGCCCGCGCCCGTCTCTCCGCACAGCGTCGCCGGGAGCGCATAGCTCTGCATGCTGCCCAGGTCAAAGATCTCCGCGCCCGCCTCCGTGCGGTGGGCGATGTAGGTGTCCGTTACCAGCGTCTCCCGGCGAGCGGTCTTCAGGAAGGCCTCCGCAGCGGCATTGCCTTCTGCGTCCACCAGGGCATAGTGGATGCCGCTGCCCGCCCCGCCGTAGACGACGCGCTGCTCAATCACCCTGCCGCCGCACACATAAAAGGTGTACATATCCTGACCCGCAGCGCCGCTCCGGATCACACTCAGCCGCTGCTCGCGGGGCGGGTTGATGCTGTATCCCCCCAGCTCGGCGGCCATGCTCACATTTCCGCCCAGCTCCGCCGTGTGGCTGGCGATCCACAGCGTGCCGTCCGCCACGCCTGCATCGTTCATGCTCACACTCCGTCCGGCAAAGAAGTCCATGCCGCCCGTGACCTCATAGACGTCAACGCCCTGGCCCAGCAGCTGCGAAACCTGCCGCTCCAGGAACACCCGGCGGCCATCGGTGAACATCGCGGAATCCTGGCTGACATAGCAGGGTCGAACAGGCCCGCTGGCCGTTTCCGGAACACCCATCTTGTCATTGCCGCGCAGCACCAGCCACACAGTTAACAGCGCCACAACCAGCAGCACCGCGATCAGGCCGATCTTCTTCTTCATGCAAATTCCTTCCCGCCGCCGCAGACATCCCCGAGGGCTCTCCGGACAGCACCGTGTTTTTCCCAATATAGCACAGGCCGCCCGCCTTTGTCAAACACCGGACGCAGGCCGTCCTTCACTCCGTCAGCGCCGCCAGATACCAGCCGCCGCCGAGACTCTCCCACAGCGACCACGCAGCGGCGCACACTTCTTCCGCCGCCTCCTCCGGAATATAGTAGAGCCGTGCCGGGGCGGCGCGGCCATTGTCCGCCACAAGGGCGTAGTGCAGGTACACTGCGCCGTTTTCGCCGCCCACATAGCGCGGCTGCATCGCCTCAAAGAGCGATTGCACCTGCGGCCAGTCCGCCGAATTGGGTTCAGCCGTGCTCCAGCCGTCGTATTGCGGCACCGCGCGCCGCACGCCGCTGGCAGTGACGCGGTTCGCCCCCGCCAGCCAATCCGGATGACGGCTGATCACCGGAGCTGCCTCGCTGCACAGGGCGCGGCAGCCCTCAAAGCGCGACCGCAGCTCCGCCAGCATGGGCGTAAAGTCGCTCAGCCCGTAGGCGAAGCCGAAGCGATTCATTTTGCAGAAGCCCTCCTCCGCGAAGTACTCCACCCACCGCGCCTTCCGGCCCTCCAGGCTGGTGAAATGCGTGCATTCGCCCGTATCCAGATCGATGACATGATATCCGTCGCCGGACAGGAAGCCCGCCTCATGCGCATTTTCGCCGCCAACCTGCTGGAGCGACCAGTATCCCGTCACCCGCCGGGCAATCACGCCATCCGGGCCAGTCAGGTTCACGCTGCCGCCCTCCATGCACAGTTGATATCGCCCGCCGCACCACGTCAGCAGCGGGTTGCGCACCGCGCCGGGACGCCGGGCAAAGCGCAGCTCCGTCACATGATCCGCAAAGCGCGCCGCCCACGCTTCCGGCATGCCATCGAGGCCCGCAAAGAACGCCATCTCCCCCGAGGCCTCGTTCAGGACATGGTATCCGCCCGCCGCAACGAACCCTGTTTCCCGGCCATGCACCGACCAGTACCCCGTCACATCCCGGATGACCGCGTCATCGCCGCTGACGAGGTTCACCTGATCGCCCTGCATGCGCAGCTCATACCGCCCATCGCAGAAGCTCCGCAGCGGATTGCTCACCCGCCACGCCGCCCGCACCACCGGCCGCCCCGACAGCCGCGACAGCCGCGACAGGTCGCGCACCCGCAGGCCCACCGTCTCCTTGCTGTCGAATTCGCACAGCTCTACCAGGCCGCAGCGTACCGGATCATACCAGTACAGCGTGCAGGGCGTCCACCAGTTCACGTTCAGCTGCACATAGAGGAAGTACGCTTCCCCTGCCCGGAGGATGCGGACGTTGAACAGGTCGTGCTCCAGCCACGAGGCCGCCTGCAGGATGCGCATCAGCGTCTCCGTCCGGGGGACAGGCTCGCCACTCTCGTCCCATATGCTCACGTCCGCCAGCCGGTTGACGAACTTCCCCCGCCCCTCTTCGTCAATGTCCTTATAAGTGTCAAAGCAGTCAGCATCCACCCGGCACACGATGATCTCATCGCTCTCGAAGGGCTCCGCCTTCTGTGTCCGGCCATCACCGCTGACGGCGAAGTATTCCAGCGTTTCGCCTGAGCGGACGATCACGTCTACCGCGCCCTCCGTCTCCGGGTTGAAAGGTACCGGCAGGTGCGCGCAACCCGTCAGCAACAGGCAGAGCGCCAGCATCAGCAGCAAACATTTTTTTCGCAACCTTCATCTCTCCCTTCACGGGCATTGTAGCACATCACAGCGCCGCATGTCAATTTGATTTTTTCGTTTTTCGATAAATTTACATTTACATTCAAGTCCTTGACAGCACCCCCCGGATGGGGTATCATGAAATCACACCGAACCGTTGGAGGCATCCCGATGCAAGCAATGTTTGAGAATATCTGCCGCGCGCTGGGCCTGGGCAACATGACCGCCGCTCCCATCCAGCTCAGCGGCGGCCACTCCCACCGCATGTTCGCCCTGGCCACCACGCAGGGCCGCTATGTTGTGAAGCTCCTGAACCCGGAAGTGATGTCCCGCCCGGAAGCGCAGGGCAATTTCGCCAGCTGCGAGGCCTTTGAGGCGTTGCTGGAGTCTGCCGGGCTGCCCATCCTGCCCGCAAGAGTCATCAACGGCCGCAAAATGCACTGCATCGACGGCCAGTACCTGTATGTTTTCGATTATTACGAGGGCCGTGTGCTGCCGGACAGTGAGATCACCCCCGCCCACTGCGCCGCCATGGGCGACGTGCTGGCCCGCATCCACGCCACCGCCATCGCCACGGAAGAGGCAGCCTCCACAGAGAGCGAAGAGCCCGCAGGCAGCCCCGACTGGCCGCCGCTGGTCGCCGCTCTGCTGCGCGATCCGGAATCCTGCGCCGAGGGGGCTGACATGCATCGCGCGCTGCCCCTGCTCATCCGCGTCACCCGCGCCATGGAGCTCGCCGCCGCCCGCCTGCCCCGCCGCAAGGCCCTGTGCCACAACGACATGGACGCGAAAAACGTCCTCTGGCAGGGCAGCAACTTCCGCATCATCGACCTGGAGTGCCTGGGCCCGGCCAATCCGGAGCAGGAGCTGCTCGACCTGGCCATCTCCTGGGCGGGGTACGAGCTGAACGAGGCAAAGTTCCGCGCCTTCGTGACGGCCTATACCGCCGCCGGAGGCCGCATCAACTCCGATCCCGCCGACCTGTATGACAGCCGCCGCAATCACCTCGACTGGCTGGCCTACAACGCCCGCCGCGCCCTCTTCGAGGATCAGACGGAGCGGCGCATCGGCAGGCAGCAGATCGCCGACTGCCTCAGCAAGCTGGCCTATGACCAGCGGAACCGGGCGAAGATC
The DNA here is from genome assembly GCA_045126095.1 of Christensenellales bacterium. GTDB lineage: Bacteria > Bacillota > Clostridia > Christensenellales > Aristaeellaceae > UBA11524. Next base: position 7,748 of record JBGVOA010000536.1, read on the forward strand.
CTCGGGTGGATGGAGGAGGCGCTGCATGAATGAACTGAAGCGCGCCGCCTGCGGGCTGGACTGCAACATATGCAACCTGTATCTGGCCGACCGCGACCCACAGGCCGCCGCAGCGCTGGTGGACTGGTTCCGCGCCCGGGGATGGATCACCCCTGACGAGGGCGCCGAGGCTGTCCAGCGGCAGTCCCCCTTCTGCAAGGGATGCTGGGACATAACGGCGAAGCAGTGGTGCGGCGACTGTCATCTGCGAGCCTGCTGCACCGAGAATACCCGCGCCCACTGCGGCGAATGCCCTGACTTCCCCTGCACAGAATACCGCGAATGGACAGTCGGTCAAGCACACCATCAGGCGGCCATGGAAGCCCTGCTGGCCCAGCGGGAGCAGCGCACCGCAGATTGATTCCCGCCCCCTCCGTCCCCACAAACCAAATTAAAAATTACTAATTCCCCGAAAACATACCGCCCCATCCCCCACTATATGGGTGAAGGGAGGCGTCCCCCGATGCCCGACACGATCCTGACCGAATGTGCTCAGCCGCATGATGGTCTTGAACGACTGCCTCGCCGACGGAACGCTGACCCTGCCGGAAAAGCCGGAAGCAGCCACCGTCGGCATGTGGATCGAGCTGCGTTAAGCCGAAAGCCCCCGGAAGCAGCCTCCCCATCACACCAAAGGAGTTGATTCAATGAATGCTTTCCTGCACATGCGCATGGAGGACATGCGCGTTTCTCACGTCGCCCATGGAGATTACGAGTACACCCAGCGCACCTTCATCGGCCGCCGCGGCTCGGATCAGTCACGCATCTGCATCTACGAGGTTCCGCCGGGAAAGTCCGCCTATCCCTACCACTACCACCTCAAGGACGTGGAGACCTTCTACATCCTGTCCGGCGAAGGCCTGCTCCGCACGCCGGAAGGCGAAAAGCCCGTCACCGCCGGGGATTTCCTGCATTTCCCCGCCGGTCCCCAGGGCGCGCACAAGCTGACCAACACCGGCATGGAACCACTCGTCTACATCGACTTTGACGTCATCCACGACCTGGACGTGTGCTTCTACCCCGATTCCGGCAAGCTGGCCGTGTGGGGAAAGGACGTCAACCGGGTCTATCCCGTGGGCGCAAACGTCGATTACTACGAGGGAGAATGACATATGAAAAGAGCTGTCCCACGCGATGTGCATGGGGCAGCCCTGTTTTTTTGGGGAACGTGCTGAAGACCCGGTCGCTCTCCAGCCCGCCAACTCAATTCCGCATTCCGCATTCCGCATTCCGAATTTTCGCCGCCGCTTCCGCCACGGCCCGCTCCACGGCCTCGGCCATGGTCATCTTCTGCACGCCAACGACGCTGGTCTGGCAACGGGCGACCGGCAGCAGAATTTTATGCGCCGGACTGCGACCGACGGCAACAGCCATGTCCGCCGTCACCTCGCCCAGCATCGCGTCCGCCAGCACCATGCCGATGGGCGCGAGGATGATATCCGCCGTGGCCGCGCAGACGCGGATGGCGTTTTCCCCCGTGGCAGCCTGATCCGCGCCCGCTTTGAGCATGGCAGAGGTCGCCAGGGCATTGGTGCCCACGGCGGTCACCGGCTGCTCCGGCATCGCCCGTTTGAGGCCCTCCACCAGCATCCGGCCCATGCCGCCGCCCTGCGCGTCGATCACGAGAATGTTCATGTCCATTTTCCTCCCGCCTGTTCTGTCCTCATCAGTATACCACGCATCAATCCCGCCCGCAAGCCTTGACACATGCCGTCCGGAGGTTTATCATAGAATGGTACGAAATCCACTGCAAAGGCAGGTATGACATATGGCAAAGAAAATCGTTCTCACCGGCGGCGGCACGATGGGGCATGTGACCCCGAATCTGGCGCTGCTGCCCCATCTGCTGGAGAAGGGCTACGAGGTGCACTACATCGGCGCAGAGACCGGCATGGAGGCCGAGAAGCTCTCCGCCGTACCCGGCCTCACCTTCCACGGGGTCAAAACCGGCAAGCTCCGCCGCTACTTCGACTGGAAGAACTTTACCGACCCCTTCCGGGTCATTGCCGGCGCGTTCCAGTCCGCCCGGCTGATCGGCAAAATCAAGCCCGATGCATGCTTCTCCAAGGGCGGCTTCGTGGCGGTACCGGTGGTGTTCGGCGCGTGGCTGCACCGCATCCCCGTCGTCAGCCATGAAAGCGACCTGACCCCCGGCCTGGCCAACAAGATCTGCAAGCCCTTCGTGAAGAAGATCGCCACCACCTTCCCCGAGTGCGCCGAGGCCCTGGGCAAGAAGGCCGAGGCCGTCGGCACGCCCCTGCGCCCCGAGCTCTTCGCCGGCGACCGCCAGAAGGGCCTTGAGCTGCTGGGCTTCACGGGCGAAAAGCCGGTGCTGATGATGATGGGCGGTTCCCTGGGCGCCCAGGCGGTCAACAAGGCCCTGCGCGAGGCCCTGCCGGAATTGATGAAGACCTTCGACGTGGCGCACATCTGCGGCAAGGGCAACCTCGACCCGGCCCTGGAGGGCAAGGTCGGCTACCGCCAGCTGGAGTTCGTCTCCGCCGAGCTGCCGGACCTCTTCGCCTGCTGCGACCTGGTGCTCTCCCGCGCGGGCAGCAACGCCCTGATGGAGTTCCAGGCCCTGGCGCGCCCCCTGCTGCTGGTGCCCTACCCCAAGGGAGCCAGCCGCGGCGACCAGATTCTCAACGCCCAGAGCCTCGAAAAGCGCGGCCTGTGCCGCGTCCTCCTGCAGGAGAACATGACCGCCGACACCCTGACCGAGGCCCTCATGCAGACCTGGGCCGACCGGGAGCAGCTCACCGCCGCCGTCAAGGCCGCCCCCCCGGCGGACGGCACCATGCGGGTGCTGGAGATGATTGAGGAAGTGCAGACCAAATAAGTAGAATACAAGGCCCGCTGCGCACGGATGACGCAGCGGGCCCATTTTATGAAGCAATTCAGTATACGGAATCCGATGATCCCTTCCAGAACGATCAGTACCCGCCGCTCATCTCAGTCAGCTCGGTGACCTCCACGAGGGTACCCTCAGCGTAGCGCTTCTCGGCCTCGGCCATGATGGCAGCCGTGGCGGACACACCGCAGCGGCTCGCGCCCACCGCGCGGGCGGACAG
>JBGVOA010000537.1:0-3289 GCA_045126095.1 Christensenellales bacterium
CTAATTGGGACGGCATAAACCGTGCGAAAACCAGCGCTATTGATGATACCACGTTCCGGAAGAAAAATCAAGGGCTAAAACAAAAAAAGTTGCAAATTCCTCAGACTTTTCATTCCGCACAGATTATTTTCCTCTTTGAGAGTGCACCGGACGGACAATGGTGCGTCCCATTGCGTCATGTTCAACGCTGTACAGGCCGATGAGGTTGGACATGGCCGTGCCCGGCAGAGCAGCGCGCACGCGCTCCAGGTCCGCCGTTTCAAAGCGCACGGACATCCCGCAGCCCAGCGCCACCGCACGGGGCGTGGTCACCACGCTTGCCTTCACCCCTGCGGCCTTCAGCGTCCGCTCAAAGGCCATCACATGCATCCGGGAGCGGAACGCGGCAATCATAAACTTCTCCATCATGGGTTCTACCTCCTTCCCCCTGCCTCTAAGATATACAAAAAAGCCAGGCAAGTTGACAGGAGGGCGCGATGATCTATCTGGACAATGCCGCCACATCCTTCCCCAAGCCCCGGCAGGTGCTCAGGGCCATGACGGGCGTGATGGAGAAATTCGGTGCGAATCCCGGCCGGGGCGGACATCGGCTGTCCCTGCAGGCAGGGCGGGTGGTAGAGGCCTGCCGCGAGGCCGCAGCGACACTTCTGGGCGTGCGCAGCCCGGAGCGCGTCATCTTCACCCGCTGCTGCACCGAGTCACTGAACCTGGCCATCCTGGGTTCCGTACACCCCGGGGACGAGGTGATCTGCTCCCACGGGGAGCACAACGCGGTGATGCGGGTGCTCGCCCGGCTGGTCAATCGGGGCGACATCACCGTGAAGGTGCTTCAGCCGGATGAGCGCGGGCTGCTCACCCCCGATACGCTGCGGGTGGCCATCTCCCCGCGCACGCGGCTGGTCGTCCTCTGCCACGCCAGCAACGTGACCGGCGTTTTGCAGCCCATGGCCGCGCTGGGGCGGGTCTGCCGGGAAAAGGGCGTTCCCCTGCTGGTGGACGCAGCCCAGTCCGCCGGGACGCAGGAGGTCACCCTGGAGGCCCTCCAGGCGGACATGATCGCCCTGCCCGGCCACAAGGGCCTGCTGGGCCCCCACGGCACGGGGCTGCTGGCCCTGGGCGAGAACGTGAACCCGGAGCCCCTCACCGTGGGCGGCACCGGCTCCATGTCCGAAAGCGTGCTGCAGCCGACCCTGCTGCCTGACCGCTATGAATCCGGCACGCTGAACCTGCCGGGAATCGCGGGGCTGCTGGCGGGGATCAGCTATGTGCAGCGCCACCGGCTGGAGATCGCCCAGCGCGAGCATGCGCTGAACGAACGCCTGCGCAGCCGCCTCGCTGCCCTGCCCGGCGTACGCGTACTGGGGGATGAAAGCGCCCCCCGCGTGGCCGTGACCAGCATCGTCCCCCGGAAGGGCGACTGCGGCGATTTGGCTGACGCGCTGGACGCAAGCGGGGTCGCCGTGCGCTCCGGACTTCACTGCGCCCCCGCCATCCACGCCTGGCTGGGCACGCTGGAGAGCGGCGCGGTGCGCTTCTCCCCCGGGCCCTTCACCACTCAGGATGACGTCGACGACGCATGGGCCCTGGTGGAGCGTCTCACCCGCTGATCACAGCGCCTCATCCTCCGTGCGGCCCGTACGGCAGAGCGTCGCCATCGTCAGGCAGACCATCCCCGCCACGGCATAGACCCGCACGCCCAGCAGCAGATACATCAGCGTCATCGCCAGCCCATACGCGAAGTAGCGCCGCGCCTTGTCCCGCCTGAACACCAGCGCCAGCACGCCGCCGCGCGTCACCCGCCTTTTGCGCCTGCCCAGGGCGACCAGCTGCTCATCCGTGGCAGGATGCAGCCGCCCGGCCAGCTCCATGAGCGTCCCCCGCCCGATCACGCGGATGGGCGTGACCGTCCGCTCGGCCTTGGCCAGGATCGCCGGGGGCGTTTTTCCCGGTACGCACAGCACGCACCGGTCTGCGCCCGCGCCCCGCGCCGCCCGCTGCGCCGCCAGCAGCTCACCCTCCGACAGCGCCCCCTCCTGCGGCATGCGCAGGAAACGGATCAGCAGCGCTTCCTCCCCGTAGCGGCACAGCGCGCCCTCTGCCGTCGTGCGCTTCACTGCCAGCGGCCAGCGGGCGCTCAGCAGCTCCGCCGCACGCCGGTGGGCTTCCTGCGTCTCCGCCAGAAGCAGCTCCTCCAGCAGCAGCTCCGCTCCCAGGCGACTGCGCAGCGCCCGCTCCCGCCGGTGCAGGAGGCGGCTGCGCAGGCACGCCCGCGCCATCGCCAGCAGCGTCCCCAGCGCCGCACCAGCCAGCAGCGCCGGAACGCCCAGCCCCCACAGCCACACGAACCACAGGGTCGCCCCGGCATAGATCGCCGCCAGCGCGCCCAGGCCGTCCGCCAGGGCCGCCAGACGATTCCTGCGCAGATACTGCTCCACACCCTTCACCTCCCCGGATTGATGGTTTACAAAACATACGGATTCGGTTATAATATAGTTGAAGGAAGACACAGGAGGCGGTTGCATATGGACAAGGAGCGCATCGGCATCATGGGCGGAACGCTGGACCCCGTTCACGATGGGCATCTGCGCATGGCCCGCTGCGCCCTTTCGCAGGCGCGCCTGAGCCGCGTGCTGATGCTGCCCAGCGGCAACCCGCCCCACAAGCCGCACATCACTCCGGCAGAGGATCGCTGGCGGATGCTCGTCGCGGCCTGCGCAGGCGAAGAAGACCTGGAGCCCTGCCGCGAGGAGCTCGACCGCAGCGGCGTGATCTTCACGGTGGATACGCTTTCCATCCTTCGGGAAAAATATCCGCAGGCAGAGCTGTTCTACCTCATCGGCGCGGACACGCTGATGGAGCTGAAGAAATGGCGCGAATACGGGCGCGTGCTCCGGCTGACAAAGTTCCTCGTCTGCCCCCGCTCCTCCCGCTACACCGCGGACGAGCTCTCCCGGGAGCGCGACCGGCTGACGATGCTGGGCGGCGATATCCGCTGGCTGGATATGGACACGCTGGACGTGTCGTCCACCGATGTGCGCCAGGCCATTGCCGCCGGACAGGCCGCGCCGCACCTGTCCCCCGTGGTGCAGGAATACGCGGAGGTCTGCGGGCTCTACGGCGCATCCCCCCGCATCCCCCAGGCCCGCGCATGGCTGGAGAAGCTCTTCGCCGCCCTTTCCTCCAAGCGCTTCGCCCATACGCTGGGCGTGGCCGCCACCGCCCGCCGCCTGGCCCTCATCCACGGCCTGGATGCGGATAAGGCCGAAGCCGCCGCCCTCCTGCACGACTG
>JBGVOA010000538.1:0-6265 GCA_045126095.1 Christensenellales bacterium
GCATCGTCGTGACCCACAGCCTGGAGGAGGCCCTGCTCCGCCGCTACGACGCCATCGTCGCCATGAAGGCCGGTCAGGTGGTGGAAACCGGCTCCTTCGATGAGCTGATGGCCCGCAAGGAGTACTTCTATTCCCTCTACACCATCTCCCAGTGACCCCCAAGGAGGCGCATCCCGCCATGCATCCGCTTCTGACCCGCCAGCTGGCAGCAGACTTCTGCGTCACGGAAAGCGAAGTTCTGGATACGCAGCATCACTTCACCACCTTCACCCCGCATCCCGAACGTCGCCAGTATATGGAGATCGTCCCCTGCATCCTGAAAATCGCGGTGGTGAACGGCAAGCTCCTCTTCACCGGCCAGGAGGACGTGATCGCCCGCTGCCGGGAGCTCTACGCCTCCGCGAACGCCCCCTGGTTCATGGAGGCCCGCAACCTGGCCGCCCTCAACCGGGAGTTATCCACATTCGGCGCACAGATCCGCCATGCGCGGCCCTTTTTCACCGCGGACTCCGCCGCCCCGGTGGATACGCGCGGCCTGACCATCCAGCGCTACACCCCGGAAACCATCGCGGCCTTCCGGGATGACGATCGTTTCAGCGACGCCTACGGCTTCTGCGAGTCAGCGCCGGACATGCTGGGCGTTTCGGCCCTGCGGGGCGGCAAAATCCTGGGCATGGCCGGAGCCAGCGCGGACAGTCCGCTGATGTGGCAGATCGGCATCAACGTGCTGCCCGAGGCCCGCGGGCAGGGCGTGGCAGCGATGCTGGTCATCCTCCTGCGCAACGATGTGCTTGCCGCCGGTCGTCTGCCCTACTACGGCACCTCCGTCTCCCACCTGGAAAGCCAGCGCGTGGCGCTGCGCGCGGGCTTCCTGCCCGCCTGGTTCGAGCTGGTGGCCGCGCCGATGGGCTGATACGGCTCCATCAATCAAGCTCCCGCCATCGGGAGCTTTTTTTGTTGAAATTTTTGAAAAAATCTGCAAAAACGTGAAACGAAAACGCCGTCTCAGGCGTATAATTACGTGAAGGGGGTGGAAGGCGCATGGAAAAGCCTCATCTGTCGGCAGACGCACGGGATGCGATGCTGACGCGGCTCATGGAGACGTACGGCACCAATGTGCTGCGCGTCTGTTTCCTGTACCTTCATGACCATGCGCTGGCCCAGGACGCAGCGCAGACCACCTTCCTCAAGGCCTGGAAATCCCTCGACCGCTTCCGCGCCGAAGCGCCGGAAAAGACATGGCTGATGACCATTGCCGTCAACACCTGCCGGAGCGTGCTGCGCAGTCGGGAGTACCGGCAATACGCCCATGGCCTTGACCCGGACAACCTGCCCGAGCCCTCCGTGGAGCCCATCCTCCCGGATGGCACGGTGGCCCGCGCGGTGCTCTCCCTGCCGGCGAAATACCGCGAGGCCATCATCCTTCACTACTATCAGAATCTCCCCACCGCGGACGTCGCCCGGGCGCTGCGCCTCCCCGAAGCCACCGTGCGCACGCGCCTTCACCGCGCCCGGCTGATGCTCGAACCGCTGCTGAAAGGATGGTATCAGAACGATGCATGAAAAACTGAAAACATCGCTCGATGCAGACCTTTCCCGGCTCGTCTGGGACGCGCGAAGCTCCCAGGAGGTGCTGCGGACCCTCCGCCGCGAGCGCGCCGCCGCCCAGCCCCGTCGCATGCGCCTGGCCCCCATGATGGCCGCCCTGACGGCCTTCATCGTCTGCGCGGTGTCCATGTCCCTGTGGGTCGCCCATCCCCGCGATCACCGCGACCCCGTGAACAGCAGCGCACCGGCGATCACCGGCGGCTTCCAGCCCCTGGCGGAAAGCGAGCCCACCTGTCAGGTGGCGCTGACCTCCGAGCCAGGCCCGACAGACAGCATGCTCCTGGCAGAGGCGCCCGCTGATGACCTCACCACCGGCGCACCCACCCCGACGATGACCCCGACCCCCACGCCGGTCGTCACCCCGACGCTGGCGCCGGCCCTCGTTCCGGGCACGCTCACGCCGCCGCCCACCGTCACGGCCACGACCACCCCGGAGCTGGCCACGCTGACCGACCTCTACGTCTCCGGACGCGGGTCCGCCGCGACTTCCACGGCAACACCGACGGCCACCCCCACAGTAACTCCGACTCCCACGCCCACCGTTGTCCCCACGCCCACGCCTGACCCGGCGAAGATCGTCTACGAGGACGATCGCTTCGTCGTAACCCAGGAGGTTTTCGAGAACGACTTGTTCTATCTGCACTTCGCCCTGCGCATCGCCGTCAAGGACGCAGGCCGCCACGTGCTGGCGGTCAACCCCATGCAGGAATTCCCCTTCCACCTGGAGGCATACCAGGTATCCGCACAAATGCTGATGGTGGACAATCCCCTTGTGATCAACTCGCAGAATGAAGTCGTCACCAATGCCTTCACCGCCATGAGCAAAACCATTTCTGTGCAGGCAGATGGCTCGGTGTGGGTGGAGTGCGTCGGCAGCGTGCAGCACCAGGGGAGTTTCACCCCCGACAGCATCCACGCCCAGCTGACCTTCACCCCTGCCACGGGCAACAGCATCACCGCCACCTTCCAGCAGACGATCCCCGCTGCGCCTGAAATCGCCGAACCTGTGCGGTTCATCCCTGACGCGCACCGCGAGAGCTACCACGACGAGGGCCAGACCCGCCTGTACACCCTGGCGGATCACAGCTACCTGTCCATCCGCTTCACGATGGACGACATGGAGCTTCCCGCCAACACCCATGTGCTGCTCACCAGGCTCAACGGCGAGAGCGGCAGCTTCGGCATGTCGGAGGTCAACCGCTATACCGTGCTGGGTGAACACGGCAATGTCCATCGCGAATATCTCCACCTGCTCTTCCGCCTGGACGAGCCCCCGACGGAGATGACATCCTTTGCCATCCGCGCCGTCAGCGCCGATCAGCCCGAGCCGCTCTTCACCGCCAGCTACACGCGGGAGGATCTGGCGGTGACGGCCACGCCCGCGCCGACTCCGACGGCGACTCCGACACCTACGGCAACCCCGACACCCACGCCCACAGCGACTCCGACTCCCACGCCCACACCGACCGCCATCCCCACCCCGACGCCTGACGCTGACAAGATCGTCTTTGAGAACGATCAGCTGATCGTCACCATGGAGCAGTGTGAGAATGACCTGTTCTATGTGACCACACAGATGCGCGTCATGCTCCGGGAGCCGGAGAAGTATCTGCTCATCATCGATCCAATGCAGGCAGCCGACGATCCCCGGCAGGCCCTCCTTATCACCGCGCGGCAGGAGTGCGTCACCGACAACGTCAGCTCGGGTCTGAAGAGCTTCGACCATTCCGACACAGGCAGCAGCTCCTGGCGGCTGTTCAGCCAGCTGGAGCAGTCCGTGTACCATATGACCTGCTTCGATATGACCATCGTGCAGGAGGACGACGGCTCCCTTCTCATCCATACCGTGGGCGACGTCGGCCTGATGCAGAATGCCTACGGCGACGGCATGGAGATCCTCACCGCTTTGACCCTGACCGACCGCTCCGGCGAAAACGGCCGCACGGAGATCTTCTACCATGCGCTGCCCAGCGCGCCCTGGAGCCTCCGCCGCGTGTCTTACAAGGCAAACAGCCGCAGCACAGATTACTCGCCCCTCGCCGCCTACCTGTACTATCAGGCGGATTACGCCTATCTGTCCGTCAAATTCGAGCACAGCAATCCGCAGACCGCTCCCGACTCCGTCGTGCTGACGTCTGCCGATCATCCCGAGCTCAACGGCATCCGAGCAGAGGTTGTCCATCGCGAGATCGATAAGATTGCGTACTACGACACAATGCCCTCCTTCATAACGGAGGTATACGAGCATGCGCTGTTCCGCCTGCCTGCCATCGCCACCGCCGAGGACGTGCTCTACCTGACGCTGCAGTTCTACTCCGGCAGCGAGCCTGCTGCCTCCGTGGATTACACCTCGCAGCGTCTGGGCGACGTTCACGGTCCCACCTTTACCCCTGCGCCCACGGCAACACCTACGGCGCCCCCCTCGCCCACAGCCACGCCCGAGTTGTCTCCAGACAACGTTCAGGAGCTGAATGTGTCCGGCATGACCGCCGTGTACCAGAACCAGCACTTCACCGTCTACCGGGGCAACTGCTGGTTTGACCACATCATGACGGAGGCTGAGCTCGTCATCGTTCCCAAGGAGCCGGGCCGCAAGCTGTCCCTGGCAAACATGCCCCGCAGCGACGCGCAGGATCCCATCGTCGTCGACCTGCTGCTGGATGCAACGGTCAACTACGAGCAGGGCACCCAATGGGCTGCCTGGCGGCTGAACCGCCTTCCGCTGTCCGCTGCGCGAAATCCGGAGGTCCTCCTTCAGGAGCTGCCATACGCCTGCACCTATGCGGACGACGGCAGCATCCGCATCCATCTGCACGAGAACCTGCTGGCGCATTCCCGGTCCTCCTACACCCTGTGCGGCACCATGGTTTCCGGCGATGCGAAGGGCTCCTTCTGCTTCACGCTGCGGGTGGACGGCAGCCTTGAAAACCTGGCCTACATGGAGCTTGGCGAGGACAGGACAACCTATCTGGACTTCTCCACCATCGTCGTGACCCGCTCCCAGCATGGGTACTACATGAGCTTCATGCTCCCGGAAAGCAGCAATGCGAACTACCGGCCCGTGCCCGTCCTTTGCAGCGATCAGCCCGTGCAGGCGCGCTACCTGGGCACTCTCCACCCGGAGAGGGAGCAGGTCTACTCCGTCTGGTACGAGCTGACCGGCGTCACGGAGCGCCCAGAGACCATCCACTTCGATATCGTTGACCTGTCCACCGGCGAAACCCTGACCCGGATCGAAAGCATCTACCGCCCGTACTACTGGACAGCCCGCTGACTTCCCTCCTGCTGCACGCGCGGCAGGAGGTTTTCTCATTCTTGTCGAATTTCTCTGCTGAATATGAAACGTTTTGCCCTTCCGGGTTGTTTGTATAGATGAAGGACATCGACGGATGTTCCTGGAGTATGTTTCTGAAATGCATCCTGGTGAATTTGGAAATACACTCTAAGCAAAGGAGGAACCGAAATGCTCAATGCCCCGGTACCAGGCATTGACAGGGATGCTGCCCTTTCGCGGCTGATGACAGTCCATGGCGACAGCGTGCTGCGCGTGTGCTACCTGTACCTGCGGGATTACCCCCTGGCGCAGGATGCGACGCAGACGGCCTTTCTGAAGGCCTGGGAAGCGCTCAGCCGCCCGTCCGCCGCCACAAAGGCCCTTTTCGCAGCCCCTGCCTCCCCTGAATCCGCGCTCCAGGAAAAAGCGTGGATGATGCGCATCGCTGTCAACACCTGCAAAAACATCGTAAAGAGCCGGGAATTCCGCCTCTACCAGAAAGCAACGCCCCTTGACAAGCTGCCCGAGCCCGGGTATTGCGACGGTCTGCCGGACGATACGGTGCTGCGCGCCGTGCTGTCCCTGCCGGAAAAGTACAGAGCGGTCGTGGTGCTGCACTACTACCAGCTCATGCCGCTGACGGACGTGGCCCAGGCCCTCCGTCTGCCGCAGGCCACCGTACGCACGCGCCTCCACCGGGCAAAAAAGCTGCTGCAGCCCTTGCTGAAAGGATGGTATTTCGATGAATGACAAGCTGAAGCAGTCGCTGGACGGGCGGCTGGGCGGCATGCGCTGGGGCGAGCGCGATCAGGCAGAAGTCTTCCGGCAGATCCAGCGAAAGGAGCTGCAAGACGTGAAGCATGTCAAACGCGGCACGGGCGCTTTGGCCATTGCCATCGCCCTTCTGTTTGTGGTGATGGGCGCCGCCTTCGCCCTCAACCAGGCCCCGCAGCCGGAGGATCAGCGCGTTGCCGTCCAGCCGACGGACACGGCCATCCTCCCCATTTCCACCGCACTGTACGAGAACGAGCACTTCACCCTGACCATTGATTCCAGCACCTGCACCGCCAGCGAGGCCGCCTTCACCGGCACCATCCGCATGAAGAACCCGGCGGATTCGATGCTCTCCCTGGCAAGCCATACGCCTCCTGGCGACGCTGGCCGCACCCTCCTCCCCGTCAACCTCAACTGCGGCGTCAGCACCCAGCTGCCGGGCGATATGCCCATGGCCTGCGGCAGCCTGCGGGAGCTGGATGTGCTGAACATGACGGCGGACACGACCGTCTTCCGCATGTCCGGTGAGGTGGCCAGCCTGCATGAGGACGTGACCTTCACCCTCTGGATCAACTGGACGGACCCCGCAGACAGCACGGCCCAGTCCGG
>JBGVOA010000539.1:0-1282 GCA_045126095.1 Christensenellales bacterium
TACAACCTGCACAACCTCCGGGGAGATGGCGCGGGCAGCAGCTTCGGCAGCGCGGAGTTTCTCGGCCTTGAGGGCGGCCTTCACGTCCGTGGGCAGGAGGCGGATCTCCTCGGGGCGGGCGGCGTTGATGGCATTGAAGGGCGCAACGATGCAGCCCTTGCCGCCCTTGACGGCTGCTGCCGCCTGGCGGGCACAGGCCATGAGGCCCTCGCGGGAGGTATCGTTGGTGTGGACGTAGACGGCGTTGGTACCGGAGAAAACGCGCACGCCAGCGCCGTGCAGGCGGCCGGTGTTGACGGTTTCGATCCGGCGGGAGCGCATGAGGAGCGTGTTGTCGATGCGGTCTTCGACGAAGATCTCGGCGAAGTCGCCGCCCGTGCGGACTGCCTCCTGCAGCACCTCGCGGGCAATGTTCTGATCCAGCATGGTATCATCCTTTCTCATTGCGTGGGATTCGCATTGATCACATTATAGCAGAATTGCGGCGGCTTGTACAGCAAGCGCGCGTTAAGTTTTGCACCATGAAAAGTTGCCCGGCAGGAGGGAAACGCTCAGCAGCCCCAGTCGACCTTCACAGGGCCCGGCTCATCCGGGATGCAGGCGGCCTCCAGCGCGGTACGGATGCGGGCCAGCTCCTGATCGGCAAGGCTGTCGTGGCTGGCGCGGTCGGCCTCGGTTCCGGCGGTGTGGTAAGCGAAGGCGGCAGCGCCGTAGAAGGTAAAGCCCAGGGCGTTGGTCGGGGTGACGGCCACGCCGCAGGCCGTGGCGATGGCACGGGCGGCAGCCTGCGCCACGGGGAATTTCGTCAGCGCCTGTGCGGCGGCGCGGGCCTCCTTCACAGCGGCCTTGACGGCGGACAGCGGCGCACCGTCCATATGGGCGCGCACGGCGGCAAGGGCGTTCCGCAGGCGCGTTTCCTCCGGGATCAGCGCGTCCGTAATGGGCAGATAGTGCGCTTCGGCGTAATCTGCGGAAAAGCATGTCAGCGTCGCTTTCGACTGGGTCTCGATCAGCTGCATCATCCGGATGATCTCCGGGTGGTCAGCGCTGCCGAGCATCTTGCGCAGGGCCATGTCACATGCCTCCTTCGGTGTAGACGGTCTTGCCGCCCAGCACGGTCAGCACGGCGCGGATGCGGGCGATCTCATGGGCGGGTACGGCAAAGGGGTCGCCGGAGAGGACGGCGAAATCCGCCGCCATGCCGGGGGCGATGCGGCCCTTGAAGCCCTCCTCGAAGGAAGCGTACGCGCCCTCGGCGGTGTAGCTGTTCAGCGCCTCGGCG
>JBGVOA010000540.1:0-3293 GCA_045126095.1 Christensenellales bacterium
ACCACCCTGGCCATCAACGGCGACTACATCATTGATCCCGCCTACCTGGATCGCGTGGCCGAAATCGTTGACTACGCCCGCAACGCCGGTATGTACGTCATCATCAACGACCACTGGGACGGCGGCTGGTGGGGCATGTTCGGCAGCGAGAGCGCTGAGACCCGTCAGCTGGCCATGGACGCCTACATCGGCATGTGGACGCAGATTGCCGTGCGCTTTGCGGATTACAGCGACTACGTCATCTTCGAATCCGCCAACGAGGAGCTGGGCACCCGCCTGGACGAAAACTCCGTCTACTGCAACGACTCTGTGACCACCTACATGAGCCACGACGAGTACTACGCACTGGCCAACCAGATCAACCAGACCTTCGTGGACACCATCCGCATGACCGGCGGCAACAACGAGCATCGCTTCCTGCTGATCGCGGGCTTCAACACCAACATTGACCAGACCTGCGACGAGCGCTGGCAGATGCCCACCGATACCGCCGAGGACAAGCTGCTCCTCTCCGTCCACTACTACGATCCCTGGTCCTACGCGGGCGCTGCCACGGCCGCCGGCGCGACTGCCTGGGGCACCAAGGCGGACTTCGAGTACATGGATCAGCAGCTGGGCAAGCTGACCAAGTTCACCCAGCAGGGCTACGGCGTGGTCATTGGCGAATACGCCGCCCTCCCCGGCAACGATGGCCTGAAGGCCAACACCCTGGCCTACCACAAGCACTTCCTCGACCTGTGCGACTACTACGACCTGACCTCCACCCTGTGGGATTGCAGCGGCATGTTCGTCCGCCGCGACCTGGCCTTCTGCGATGCTGACCTGGCTGCCCTGTACGGCGGACGCAACCGCGCCACCGAGGAAGGCCGCGACTACGCCGAGATCCAGGCTGCCGGCCGCGCCAGCGCTGACGCGACCATCGCCGCCGCTCCCGTCACCTTCGTGGAGGACGCGATCATCCTGACCGATGACAATGCCGTTGCCTGGCTGATGTGGAACGACGGCGGCTGGGCCCTGTCCTACTCCGTGGGCGACGACTACAACCCCGATTCCATTTCCGCCGGCATGAAGGTCACCGACGCCGAGATCACCGGCCCCGGCACCTACACCATCGGCATTGACTTCACCGGCACCCAGCAGGGCTACAGCAACTCCGTGGCCTTCTCCGCCATCGGCATTGCCAACGGCGAAATTCTCTATCCCGGTTACGTCATCAACATCAAGGAAGTCAAGATCGATGGCGAAATCTACCGCCTTAAGGGCCGCGCCTACACCACCTCCGACAACCAGGTGACCACCCGCGTCAACCTCTACAACGAGTGGGTAACCTCCATCCCCGTGGGCAACGCCCGCATGCTGGGCGGCAGCCTGGGCGGCGCAACCCCCACCCCCATCAACCGCAATGATCCGCAGATCGCCCAGATCCACACCATCTACATCACCTTTGAGTACATCCCCCAGCGTTGATCGCTGAACCAGCGCGCCCTCGTCAGCACCGGACTACCGGCCTGACGGGGGCGTTTTCATGTGCATGCAGGGCGGCGGGAGGAGCTGCAGCCGTCCGCTGGTGCGCACAGAAAATCCCCCGCGCAGCATCTCTGCCACGCGGGGGCTGTGTTTTGGGGATTATTCCGTCAGCGCTTCCTTGGCGGACTTCTTCTTCTGCACGCCGCTCCACGCATGCATCACCAGTGCGGCCGCGATAACGCCGTAGCTGATGAACACGCGGAAGTACTCGCCGATGGCCGAGTCGCCGAAGAGGTTCTTACCGGCGGCAGGCGCCACGATGAACAGCAGGTGGAAGAGGATACAGCCCAGGATGGCCTGGCCGTTGGTGGCCTTGCGCACGCCGGCGCCGCCAACCAGGATGGCTGCGCCCGCATACAAGCCGACCTGCTCGTGCGCGCCATAGGTCTGGAAGGAGCCCATGTTCTGCACGAAGATCAGCTGGCCCCAGCCCGCCAGGACGGTGGAGATCATGATGGCGATGACGCGCACACGATCCACATGGATGCCGGAGGCGTTGGCGACGGTACGGTTCTGGCCGACCGCGCGGAACTGCTGGCCCAGGCGGGTCTTGAGCAGGGCGGAGTTGAAGATGCACAGCACGCCCACCACCATGAAGGTGACCATGGGCACCTTGACCATGGAGAAGACGCCGGCCACCGCAGGCACCTGCAGCAGCATGGCGAACGCGCCCATCGCGCCCATGTACATCAGGGCCTTCGAAGCAGTCATCTTCTTTGCCGCCAGCATGATGACGATGGCCACAAACAGCACCGCAAAGACGACGTAGGTCGCCTCGACGAAGGGCATGGACCACATGCCGTCCAGCGCGTACTTGAAGCCGCGGTCGGTGGACAGGTCGATGGTGTTGGCCACGCCCGTGGAGCCCTTGATGACCAGGCCCGGCGCCTTCAGCGGGATCAGGTTGCCGAAGATGAACAGGAACAGCAGCTGGTACAGACCATTGGCAAAGTAGCCCAGGATCAGGCCGCCGATCATTTCCTGGCCCTTCATCTTGTTCAGCAGCTTACCGATGAGGAAGCCGAAGAACGCCGCCAGCGGAACGGTCATCAGCGCTGCCAGCAGCATGCCGGGCAGGCCGCTCACGCCCCACTCGATCACCCACAGCACAGCGATCTGCGCCGCCATCGCACCGATGGTGATGGCGAAGTTGATGCCCATGCCGGCCACGATCGGGATGATCAGCGCCAGCACGATGAAGGCATTGCGGCTCAGGCGGCCAAAGAGCTCGTACATGACGAAGTTCAGCGACTGTCCGCTGGTTGCCAGGCACACGATACACATCAGCACGAACATGATCGTGACCGCGTTCTCGCGCAGGATTTTCTTCCAATCAGTATTACGCACGAGACTCACCTCCAGACTTGGTCAGGGCATAGAGGATGATGCCGTTGGAGATCAGGATGCGCAGGGTCTCGGAAATGGTGGAGCCGGGAACCAGCACATTCGCAACGGGCATACCCAGCGTCAGCACGCCCTGGAACAGGAAGGTGCCGATCAGCACATGGCTGATCTTGCAGCGGGACGTGGAGGCGCCGCCGATGAGGATCGCGGAGGCCGCGATGAAGCCCATCTGACGGGGAGCCGTGTACAGCTGCATGAAGCCGTAGCTCTGGGAGTACACCAGAATGCCGATGGCGCCCAGGACGGTGGAGAGCACCGTACCGATCACGCGCATCTTGTCAACGTTGATGCCCGTCGCCTCAGCAAAGCGCGGGTTGTTTCCCACCGCGGACATGGCCACGCCCGTCTTGGAGCGGGTGAAG
>JBGVOA010000541.1:0-5021 GCA_045126095.1 Christensenellales bacterium
GGCCTGGCCTCCATCATCGACAGCCTGGGCGGCCTGGATATCGAGCTGACGAAGCAGGAAGCCGGCGCCATCAACGCTTACATCAAGAAGCATCCTCCGGTCTACGACAACCAGGATGATGACTATGAGCGTGTGCCGCTGGAGAAGAAGAACGGCGTGCAGCACCTGGACGGCATCCAGGCGGTCATGTACGCCCGCCTGCGCTCCATTGACAATGACTTTGCCCGCTCCGCCCGCCAGCGCAACCTGCTGGAGCTGCTACTGAAGAAGGTCACCCAGGGCGGCATGGACTTCAACAAGCTCTTCGGCCTGCTGGAAACCTGCCTGCCTTACGCGAAGACCAACATGAGCCTTTCGGATCTGGGCAACCTGGCGATGGTGGTGCTGCAGAGCGGCCTGCTGGACCGCGTGAACTCCGGCGCGCCCCTGATGGAGCAGAACCGCATCCCCATGGACGGCACCTGGAAGTATGACGAGACCTCCTCCGGCGCGTCCGTGGTGGCCTTCCGCACCAGCAAGCGCCTGCAGGAGAACATCGAGGCCCTGCACGAATTCGTCTACGGCGATTATTACCCCGCGGACTGATCCGCGTACCTTGCCCACAGCTTTCACCGGCTGTGGGTATTCTTGTCGGCAGGAAAGGAGCGATGAATCATGAACGACGCCAGCCGCATTAACAAGGTCGCCTGGGAGTACGACGCGTATGCCTTCTGGATCAGGCACAACGGCCCGCCGGAGGAGCTTGCGGGGAAGCTCACCGCTGACCCCATGCGGGGCCTGAAGCGCTATGCCGGGTATTGGGGGGACTGCAAGGGCGTGAGGGTCGCCAACATCTGCGGCTCCTGCGGCAAGAAGGCCGTGCCGCTGGCGCTCCTGGGCGCAGAAGTCACCGTGTTCGATATCACCTGCGATAACCGGCGCTATGCCCTCGAATTGGCTGACGCTGCCGGAGTGCAACTGGATTACCAGCTGGGCGACGTGCTGGAAATTGACCTGGCCCGCTTCGGCGGCGCCTTCGACGTGGTCTTCATGGAGGGCGGCGTGCTGCATTACTTCCACGATATCGCGCAGTTCATGGGCCTCATGTGCCGCCTTCTCCGTCCCGGCGGACGGATGATCTGCAGCGACTTCCACCCCTTCACCAAAATGCAGGACACGCTGGGCCTGGAAACCCGTCAGATGAGCTACTTCTTTGCGGACGTGTTCGAGGGCGAAATGGCCCACGCCCGCTTCTATCCGGCGGACGTGCGCGCGCGGTTTCCCAAATGCCGCCTGCGCCGCTACACCATGAGCGAGATCGTCAACGCGTCCATTGACGCGGGCTTCATCCTCCGTCGGCTGGATGAACATCCCGCCTGGGAAAACCCGGACGTGCCGGGCGAATTCACCATCGTGGCGGACCGGAGCTGATCCGTCAACAGCAAAACCCCAAGGCGCAGGCCCTGGGGTTTTTGTGTGGATAAACTGCGGAGCGGTCACTTCTTTGCCGAGGCTTCCGCCCATTTGAGCACGGCTTCAGCGGCGGCCTTCGTCATGCCGGGGACGGCGAGGAGCTGCTCCTCCGTTGCCTCGCGGATGGCCTTGAGGCTGCCCAGCTTCGTCAGCAGGGCCTTGCGGCGCTTGGGGCCGATGCCGGGGATGTCTTCGAGCTGGCTGTGGATGCTGGCCTTGCCGCGCAGCCCGCGGTGGTGGGTGATGCAGAAACGGTGGGCCTCGTCGCGCACGCGCTGGATCAGGTGCAATTCCGGCGTGTGGTGATCCAGGAGGATCGGCTCCTCCTGGTCGGGCAGGAAGATCTCCTCCTGCTTCTTCGCCAGGCCGAACATGGCCACTGCGTCTTCGCCGGGAACGCTGGGGCCGACCTTCACATTCACGCCCATATCCAGCAGCGCCTGCCGCGCAAACCGCAGCTGCTGCGGGCCGCCGTCGATCAGCACCAGGTCCGGCAGGTCGGAAAACTTGCCGCCGATGGCCGGGAGTCCGGCGGCCTCGCGCTCCGCCTTTTCCTGAAGGCCACGGGCAAAGCGGCGGCCCAGCACCTCGTTGAGCGATGCGAAGTCGTTCGCGCCCTCGACGGTCTTGATGCGGAAGTGGCGGTACTCCTTCTTTGCCGCCACGCCGTCGATGAACACCACCATGCTGGCGACGCTCAGCACGCCCTGGGTGTTGGAGATGTCGTAGCCCTCGATGCGCCTGGGCGGCTTGGAAAGCCCCAGCGCCCGGCCCAGGGCCGCAGCTGCGCCGGTCGTCCGCTCCTCCCGGATGGCGGCCTTGGCGTTGCGCTTTTCCAGCGCATCGGCGGCGTTCTTGGCCGCCAGCAGGATCAGGTCGTGCTTCTCGCCGCGCTTGGGAGTCGCCAGGGTGACGGTCTGCCGGGATGTGCCGGAGGCCCCCTTCTGCTGCCGCAGCCACTGTTCGAGCTGCTCGCGGCTGCCTTCGGGCAGGGCCTGTACCAGCACATGCCGGGGGATCAGGTTGCCGTCCTCGTAGTACTGGGTGATGAACTCTGCCAGCACCTCGCCGGGATCCTCGCTGCCCTCGCGGGGCAGGGCGAAGTGATCGCCGCCGATCATCCGCCCGCTGCGGACGTAGAAGATATGCACCATTGCGTCCAGCCCGTCCTGGGCCAGGGCGATGATGTCCTGCTCGCTCATCTCGGTGCGGATGGCAATCTGACGCTCCATCAAGCCCTCGATGTCGCGGATCTTGTCGCGCAAGGCGGCGGCGCGCTCGTACTGCATCTTCGCGGCGCAGTCCATCATGTCCTTGCGCAGCACCTTCAGCACCTGGTCGTAATCGCCACCCAGGAAGGCCAGCACGCCGTCCATCATGTCCCAGTACTGTTCCTCCGTGCACTTGCCTGCGCAGGGGGCCATGCACTTGCCGATCTCGTAGTTCACGCAGGGGCGGCAGGGGTTCTTCAGCGGCAGCTCCTTGCGGCAGGTGCGCAGGGGAAACACGCTGCGCACGGCCTCGATTACCTGGCGGACGGCCGTTGCGCCGATGTAGGGGCCGAAGTACTTCGCGCCGTCCCTGTTCGCGCCCTCGGGCATGCGCCGGGCCAGCTCCAGCCGGGGGAAGGCCTCCTTCAGGTTGACCTTCAGGTAGGGGTAGTGCTTGTCGTCCTTGAGGAGGATGTTGTAGTGGGGCCTGTGCAGCTTGATGAGATTGCACTCCAGGCACAGGGCCTCCAGGTTGGAGTCGCACAGCAGGATGTCAAAATCGATGATATAGGCGATCATCGCTGCGACCTTGGGGGTGTGCTCCGTGTCGCGGAAATAGGAGCGCACGCGGTTTTTGAGGTTCACCGCCTTGCCGACGTAGATGATCGTGCCCTCCGCGTCCTTCATCAGGTAGCAGCCGGGGGATTCGGGCAGCAGGGCGATCTTGGTTTCGAGCTTTTCGCCCCAGTTCAAACGGGCCACGGAGGTCGCTCCTTTCGCGGATCATTGTGCTGATATTATACGGGATACCGGAAATGAAGTCAACTGAAACAGAAAAGGGCCCCCTTGCGGGAGCCGGAAAATCAGGGTGTGCCGATGACACTTTCAATGACGGACATCATCTCGCGCAGGGGCGCATCGGAGGGAGATTTGGCATCGTAATCACTGATGGTCAGTGCGATGCCGTCTGCAGTGATGGTGAAATGATTTCCTACGCCGCTCCAAGGGTGACGAAGGTGGAAGAAATCAGGATCGGGCTGACGATTGTAGTGGGCGATGTATTCATAGTCGTCGTTCCCGTCATCAAGATATAGACAGGCGATTTCGATGTTGTCGCTGCCGATATATCGAATGCCGTCCAGGATTCCGTCCGGTCCGGTCAACGGTGTGAAAAGATCCTCCCGCGACAGCAGCTCATCTATGTGGTTTCCGATATGCAGCATCATGGCTTCGGAGGGAATGCTTTCTGATATGTCGATGATGCCATGGCTGGTGGAGTTCCACCAAGCTGTGATGGCGAAAACTATCGTGAAGATCAGCAGGAGGATCATCCACCGGGGGGATTTCCGCTTCCGTTCCATAAACGACGCTCCTTTCGGTGCAAACATTATACCATAGTTTACTGGAATTAAGAAAGCGAACGTGCGGGAATGAATTGTAACAATTTGGGCTTACTCCATCTGCCCCTGCGTATACGTCCCGTCCACCAGATCGGCCACGCCTGCCAGCAGCATGATCACGCCCTGCACGCGGTGGGGCTGGATGACGTAGGAGCCCCGGCGATCCTGGGTAACGAGGTCGGCGGCGATGAGGGGCTTCAAATGGTGGTACACCTGCCCGGTGGAGGAGAAGCCGCAGTCGCTGACCAGCTCGGCCACCGTGCGGGGCTTGCGCAGGATCGCCAGAAGCAGGTTCAGCCGGTCGTTGCTGCCCACGCAGCTGAGCACCTTCTCCGCCGTACCCTTCTCGATCAGGGCGAGCAGGCTGTCAGTATTCAGGTCGTTCTTGACCCAGGTGGACTGCCGCCCGCCGGAGGCAAAAACGCCCATGCAGGTGATCCGGCCGGTGCTGCCGTCCGCGCCGCAGGCGTCCTCCAGGTCGCTGATGAGGGAGGAAATGCGCTCGTCCGGGTGCATGCCGACCATCTTCTCCACATGGCCGACGGTGGGGTTGGGCCCGCCCGTCGCGCAGGGTGGCAGCTGCGGGGCGAACTGCTTCAGTGCTGCCATCATGGTGGACTGCATGTCGTTCATCTGCTGCTTGAGGGCGTCAAGCTCTTCGCCAAAGTTGCGTTCCATACTGAATCCTCCTTGAAATGTTGGTAAAACGGAATTCCGTATCTGCATAATACCATACAAGACCCCTGATGTCAATGCTAAAATGCGAAAATTCGTAAAACCGTAAAACGAAGACAAGGAAAATCCCCCTTCGCCGGGAAGGGGGAGAAAAATCAGGGACGCTTGCTGCTGCCCAGGCCGAAGCGGTCGTCCAGGCGGTTGGGGATGGTGTGCCAGATCACGGCCTCTACCTTGCCCACGATCTCGCTGCGCTTGACCGTGCCCTTGGAGGGGTCGCGGC
>JBGVOA010000542.1:0-8212 GCA_045126095.1 Christensenellales bacterium
TAGAGGCGGTGTAGAGCACACCGATGTACAGCGCTTCCGTGTCATACTTGACGTAGGAGTTGGCGTTGGTGGTGTCCTCAGTGATCTTGTAGATGTAGGTGCCGTACTCGTCGGGGGCGGTGACGGTGAAGGGCACATCGAACACGCCGCCCTTATCCTCCTCGGTCACATTCAGGGTGATGGTGGCGGGCAGGACAGCCGTCTCAGGGGCCACAGTGGAGTTGGTGGTCTGGTTGACGACAAACTGAGTCTTGAAGGTCAGGGTGTCGCCCACGGGGATCGCGCCGGTGTACTTCTTGGTGAAGCGCGCCTCGGTGGTGGAAGGCGCAACTGCATCCTCAGCGAAGGATGCCGTCACAGTCAGCAGCATCAGGACAGAGAGCAGCAGGGCCAGGAACTTCTTCATGGTGATTCCTCCTAAATGTATTGGGTTACGTATCGTTGCCCCGTTTTGCGGGGTAATGAACCTTGGTTACAGTCCCCTGCGACGCAGGAGGGTGATGAGCTTGCCCTCCACCTGGGAGAGCGGGACAGAGCCAAAGGTGCGGCTGTCCTCCATTTCGGGGCGGTAGTCGCCCACCAGGAAGACATGGCCCGCAGGCACCACGCAGCGGAAGGCCTCGCCGTCTGCGCTGTAGGTCGGGAAAAGGATCTCGCCGCTTTCCAGCTGGCTGTTGACCTGCAGCGTTCCCGTTTCGCTGATGGTCACCTCGTCGCCCGCCTGGGCAATGATGCGGCCGAAATGCCGCCCGCCATTCGCCTGGTAGGCAACCACATCGCCGCGGGAGAACTCCTTCTGCAGGCGGTAGACCAGGGCCAAATCACCGTCCTTCAGGGCGGGGAACATGCCCAGGCCCTCCACCTGCGTGATGAGGAATACCTGCGTGAGCACGATGAAGGCAATGACCGCCAGCACCAGCACACGCCGCAGCAGCGCCCAGGTTTCCTGCCGGGCAATGACTGCCTCGCGCTTTTTGGCGATGACCTTTGCAATGTCGGCCGTCTTCTGCGGCTGACTGCTCAAACCTCATCACCTCCGGTTTCGCCGGAAGCAGCCGCCTCCTGGGGGTAGGGGGTCTGCGGATCCATCTGCACGCCTGCCTGGTGCAGCAGCACCTCATAGCGGGCCCGCTCGATGGCCAGCATCTTCTGGTACATCTCGTTCAGCTCGCCGATGCGCCTCCACACCTGCTTCTCGCTCACGCCGCCGAAGGTGACGCGCCTCAGCTTCATTTTGCCGAGCCAGTCGGCAATCTTCCGCTGATACGGGTTCTCAGGCAGGGGCGGGCGCGCGGGAGTTTCCGCCGCTCTGTCCGTACGGCGGCGGCGCGATGACCTGTCTTGTTGATCCATCAGGCTCTCCTCCTTCTCAACAGCATCCATGCCAGCGCAGGAGCCGCAAGGCCCAGCAGCAGCAGGTAGGGCGCGGTGTCCAGATTCACGCCCGTGGGGATCGGGGTTTCCAGCTTGTTCGTGACCATCACCTCAAGGCCCGGGGTGATCTCGTAGCGCATGCCCTCGTCGGTCTGCGTCCCTGCCGGGGAGAAGATCGCCGTGTAGGCGCCGCTCTCCTCCGTCACCACCAGGCTTCCGCCCAGGGGCAGCAGCTTCATAAGCACGCTTTGCTCATGGCCCAGGGTGAAGGTGATCGATCCGTCCGCCTGGACGGTGCAGCCCTCACCCGCCGCCACATCCGTGACAGGCAGGCCTGCCGCATCGTAGACGCGCGCGGTAAAGGCGAAGGTATCCTCCATGCGGGCTGCGTTGCCCTCAATGCGCTTCCCGATGCTTACGTCCGTCGCCGTCAGCGTGTTGGTGACATTGAAGACCGCACCGCCGCTGCCGTCGCCCACCGGGACAATAGAGGCCTCGTAGCCGGGGATCTCCGCCTCGGTGAGGGTGTAGTGCAGCTGCTGTCCCTGGTTGTACAGGGGCATGTCCGCAAAGAGGTAGCTCCACGGGTCAGGCACGGGATCCGAAACGGTGGTGGACACCACCCTGCCGTCCGCCGTGCTGCCCACGAGGGTGTAGGTCAGCGTCTCCGGGCGCAGGCCCTGGGCGTTATCATCATCCTGCCAGTGCTTCACCACGCGGAAGTCCGCCGTTTTGGGCTGGTAGGTGTTGGTGACGATCAGGCCGCTGTTCATGTCGCCGGAATAGGCTGCGGTGTACTGGGGCACCGCGTTCTCAATGATGTAGTACTCGTAGATTTCGCCGCTGGAGGCGTCCTTGATGTCCAGCTCCTCCCAGGTCCACGTCCAGCCGCCGGCAGCGGTGAGCGTCGCGGATTCAGAGAAGATGCTGTCGCCGCGGCGGCGCAGCGTTACGTTCACGCTGGCGGGGCGCAGGCCATCCTGGTTGTCCACGTCGTCCCAGACCTTTGTGGCCGTGACGGAGCGGATATCCGTGCGGTTGACGAAGGTGAACACCACATTGTCCACATTGTTATCCGCCACGGAGATGACCTTGTTGTTGCGGGTGAAGGAGTATCCGGCAATGCCCAGGCCGTAATCGCTCTCGACGATGTTGATCGTCAGGCGATACACCGCAGCGTCATACTGCACAGGCAGGCTGCCGATGACCTCGCGCACCTCAAAGACGTACATGCCCTCCACCTGCACATGGATCTGCGGGAAGGTGAAGCTGCCGTCGGCCTTACAGGTGACGGTACGCTTCGCATAGGGCGCTGCACCTTCGGGGAGCTCAATGGCCTCGATGGTGAACTGATATGTGCGGCCCTGCTTGGGCGGCGTCAGCACGCCATTGTTGGTCTGCTCGTACTTCTGGCCCTTGAAGTCATCATCCATGGGGATGGTGATCTCCACCGGCTGCCAGATGGCGTAGAGGTCTTTGTCCGTGTCCATCCAGATCTCGTCCAGATTAGGGCTGGTCGGGAAGGACAGGCCATTGGCCGGGTAGTCGGGCACCTTCGCGGAGGGATCCTCGTCCCAGCCGATGAAGATGAAGTTCTCGCGCACGGGGATGCGCGTTTCGTTGACCGTTGCCCAGGTATCCTTGTCGTGCACCGTACCGGCGGGCACGTTGGAGCCGCCGTTGGGGTGGTAGTTCAGCTCCACCTGATCGGCAAAGCGCACGCGGCCGTCCACATGGTAATGGGTACCGCAGGAGAACTTACAGGCATACCAGTCGATCCACCACTTCGTGCCGTAGTCGGCCACGGTCAGGTTGGCAAACTTGGCTGAGTAGTTGCTGTTGACCTTCAGAGCATTGTAGATGGTGGGGATGTCCGCTTCCTGAAGGATGTTGGCCTCGACCTGCGCAACGTTGTTGACAACGTTGATCTGCTTCTTGATCGTGCCGGTCCATCCGGTGGGCAGCGAGCAGGAACCGGGCAGGTAGCCCGACTGTTCGTACTGACTGGGCTCGATGGGCAACGTGCCGTCCAGACGGATGTGGAAGAAAGCCGTGGTTGTGTCCGTTTCGGGAGCCCTGTCAACCCAGATGGCGTGGAAGGTCTTGTTCTCCGTGATCGGGTGCAGGTACTGGCTGCCCTCGGTGTAGGTACCGTTCTTCTCGGTGTAATCCGTATTGGAGTTATCCAGCTTGCCGTCCTCATCCAGCGACCAGCCCGCCAGCAGATAGCGCTGCTCGGTGCCGTTGCAGAGGTTGGACGGCTCCTGCATGCCAGCCTTGGCCAGGGTGGGCATGGTGGGCTTGGAGCCCTCCTTGATGTAAACAGTGTAGCGCCGCTCGGTCATGGCTTTATAGTCGCCGTCCACCGCGTCAGCCGGGTAGTTGGAAACAAAGGTGATGGCGATGGTGTTGTCCTGCTGCGCCCAGACGGGGTAGAGGTGCACGGTTTCGCCCGCGCCCACCAGCGTATCCAGCTCCGCTCCACCCTCAAAGGAGGCGTTGGGCGCAAACTGCACCTGCGTGCTTCCGGGGGTGGTCGTCCAGCCATCCAGGGCAAGGCCGATGGGGCTGGCCACGTTGATGATATCCAGCGCGCCCAGCAGGATCACGGAATCGTCCACCGTAACGGTGTAGCTCTCCTGCTCCTCCGCACCGTAGATGATGAACTGCGCGTCCTCGCCGGTGTGGTAAACCACCGTGCGCTGCGCCCTGTACACGGGCTTGGCCGGAATGCTGTAGCGGCCGTTGACCGGCGTGGGCACAGGAATGTTGTTGGCCGTGAGGTAATCGCGGGTGATCTCCGTGCCGTTGGGGATAATGTGCGCCGTACCATCGGCGCGGATGACCTCAAGGCCCGCGAAGTACTGGCCCTCGCGCTCCTCTGCCTCGCAGTTCAGCGCGCTTCCGTCGTAGAGCACAGCCAGGGAAGAGCCGTCGTCCCTGTCGGTGAAGGCGAAGATAGCGCGCTCGTAGACCGGGTACAGGTCAAGGTTGCCCTTCACCTGATCAGTGCCGAGGGTGAAGACCGTGCCGGAATTGAGATCGTACCAGTAGCGGAAGCGCATGCCGTCCACCGGGGCGGCCGCTGCGATCGCCGCGTCATCCGGCGCAGCGCCCTCATACTTTTCGCCCACGGGCTGGTTTTCCAGACCCGTTCCGGCAAACTGGGCAGTCTTGTTGCGGTCCGTCCAGAAGCGGACGTACACCTCCTGGGTGTAATCCGCCCAGACGATGGTATCCTTGACGATGGGCGTTTTCGCATCCATCACCAGGTAGCCCTCGTTGCCCTCGTACTGCCATTCGACGAAGGCCCATTCCTCCTCCAGCCGGATGTTGTGCTGCATGCGGGCGATGAACTCCGCCGGGATGCAGTCGCCCTCCAGGACGGTGATGGTGGTGTAGGCTTCGCTTCCGTTGACGAAGGAGCCGCCCTCCTGCACGCCGGGGCGATTCTCCAGGAAGGTGACGGTGTACATGGGCTTCTGCTCGCCCACCAGGGTGGTGTTCTGCTGGAAATGCTGTGTGCTGATGGCGGTGTTGTTGGGCAGCGACCAGGCGTATTCGTGCACAGTCATGCCGTTGTCCAGCACAAGGCCGTCATTCTGCTGCAGCCAGGCGGAGATGGAGGTTCCCCTCTCGATATTCTCCACCGTAGCCAGCACGTTGCCCGCCTCATCCACCATCGTCACGGTGACGGTGGGGAGCGTGGCGGTCAGGGCGTGGAGATTCTGCGCGGTCTCATCGCCGGTCAGCTCCGCGCCATTCGCCGTGTCGACCCAGGTGTAGCGGCCCACCAGCTCGGCAAAGCCCGGCAGGGTCGTACCGGCCATCGAGGCCAGCCAGTCGCTCAGGACCGTCTCCTCCTCCAGGATGAACTCCGCCGTTGCACCGGTCTTCTCCTCTGTGAGGGTGATGGTCCAGAAGGCGTTGTTGGCCGCCAGGTTGTTCACCGGGCTGCCGTAAATGTCCGCAGTATTGTCAGGCACATAGTATATATCGTAGATGGACCGGCCCCTACTCAGGGGCAGCACCCAGTCTCCGTAATACTCAAAGGATGTGGTGTCCGCCCAGACGCTGGAGTTGCCCTGGTAGTTGTAGACAAAGCAGCGGTCAGATGCGTTAGTGTAGCCCTCCGACGTGAAGCCGTAGGGTGCAAAGGCCTCCTCCATCTGGCTGACGCTGACAAGGTAGCGGTTGCCGCCGTTGGCATTGAAGGGGCCGTAGAGCGTTCTGGTCGAGCCGACCTTCGTCCACGCGCCATCCAGATAAACGTAGAAGTCCGCGCCCGCGCCGCCGGTGACAGAGGCAGGCTTGGTGGTGATGGTCGCATCCACCGAGAAGGTTTGGGTCGAGGGGGTGTAAATGCGGCTGCCGTCCTCGGCGTACCAGAGGTAGCGGCTGTCGTAGCCCGCCAGCGCCTCCGCCGGGAGGGTTCCGCCGGGGGCAATCTCGTAGGTTTCAGAGGCGATGATGCTGCCGTCCAGGCCCTGCTGCTGCACGGTGACATTGACCTTCTGCGGGGCCTGCGCGGTCAGGGTCAGCGGGCCCGTAACGCCGTTAAAGCCCAGAACCGTGCCAGCTGCGGTATCGGTCACGCTCACGGACGTATAGCCGGTGGCGCCGTAGTCCCAGGTGTAGCCGGTGGGAACCGTCACGCTCACGCTGCCGCCGCGGAAGACCAGATGGCCCTGGGCGGTGTTGTGCGCTGTGCCGTAATCCACCGCAGCCAGCTCCGCATCGCTCAGGCCGTTTACGGTAATGGAATAGAAGGAATTCGTTTGGGCCAGCACCGAGGACTGAATGTAGTAGTTGTTCATATCCGGCCAGACGGGCACATAGTACACCCTGAAGACCTGGCCATTCTCCGAGTACGCGCTGCCCGTGGTGCCCAGCGGGATCACATCCGAGCGGCTCCAGCCGACCTGGCGATCAATGGTGGCCTCCGTGTAGGAGTCCATCTCCACCGCAAAGCAGACGTCGCCAGCTGAATAGCCAGTGAAGCCGTAGGTTCTCAGCGCCGCCGGCAGATCAGCCACGGCCACAACGTCATAGGCCTGACTGTACCAGTAATTGCTGATCACCACTTCCGAGGAGATCACATCGCCAATGTCGATCCACGCACCGTCCACGCAGACATACACATCGGTGTCATAGCCGTTGGCGGCCCTTGCGTCCGCCACGGACAGGCCGCCGGAGTACTCCACATACCCCTCTGCATGTACGGCAAACACGCCTGCCAGCAGCATGGCCAGCAGGAACGTGAGAATCCGCACCGCAGAGCGTTTCATGTTCCGTTACTCCTCTTCTTCTTTCAATAGCACGCCAGCCTGTGTCGCGTCCATCCGGGGCAGGGTGACCCCGGCGCGCCACATCCAGCGCAGGTTTTCGTCATCAATCGTGAAGGACACGGTCATCATGCCGTCCATTCCGGCATTGACGTAGCCCAGGCCGTCGTTCCTGTCCACCTCCCACACCAGGGTGTAGTCCAGGCCGTCGTAGCCGCTGACATTGGCATAGAGCGTCATGCGGCTGCCGTTGGGGTAGCCGGGCTCGCTGCAGGTCGTCCACAGGGACACCTGGCGCTCCGGGTGGCTCACGTCCAGCACCGCGCGCATCTCCTCCTCCGTCAGCAGGGGAGGCGTCAGGTCGGTATCCGTGGCGACGCCCGGCGCAGGGGTGGCCGCCGGCGGCACCAGGTCGGTGTCCGTGGCAATGCCCGGCGTGGGCGAGGGCGTGATGATCGGCACGCGGCTGACCTCCGGCATGGGGGACAGCGCGGGTTCCGGGGTTCCCGTGGGTTCCGGAGTTACCGTGGGTTCCTGGGGTACCGTGGGTTCCGGGGTCTCCGTCGGTTCCGGGGTCTCCGTAGGCGCAGGCCGGGCCGTGGACTGCACGGGCCGCAGGTCGGTATCCGTGGCAATGTCGGGGGCCTTCGTGGGCTTCGGGGTGGGGGTGATGATCGGCACGCGGCCCGGCGTGGCCGTCGGTGTGGGTTCCGCCGTCACCTGCGGCGGCTGCACCGTCGGCGTAGGCAGCGGAGTCGGCTCCACCGTCACCTTCGGGGTCGCGGCGGGCTTGGGTGTGGCCGTCGCCTTCGGGGTTGCGGTGGGCTTGGGCGTGGCCGTCACCTTCGGGGTTGCGGTGGGCTTGGGCGTGGCCGGAGCCTTGCGGTATTCAAAGGCGATCACCGGGATCTGCACGCCGCCGACCTCTCGCACGCCCTTCTTATCCAGCTCACGGGCCAGCGCCTTGCCGTCGCTCTCGCTCAGCCAGCGCACGTCCTCCGAGAGAACGTAGTAGGTGTGGCATTCCGACAGGGCGGCGGAGAGTTCCGTATCAAAGCGCACCTTGTAGGTGAGGGAACTGACCGTGGTCGAGGGGATATACACATAGGATTCCGCCGTCACCGTGCCGTAGGTGGACGTGCGCTTGCGGCTGGTGTACACCTTCGCGCCGCTGCGGATCACCGCATAGCCGCTGCGCTTGCCCGTCCTGGGCGCCTCGGTGGCGGCTGGGGTTTTCAGGTCAGTCGGCGTGGAGAGCTGCTCTGCCGCCGCGCCAGGCACGGCGTCCACAGGCTGTGCGCACACACACAGCATCAGCACAACCATCAGCGCTGCCAGCGCCCGCTTCAACCACTTCATGTACACACACCTCCTTCACAACCATCGTGTTATTACATCAAGTAGTCTTTTATACTTCTACGCGAACCTTGCAAATTCCTGCCTTTTTTTGTGGTTGCGAAAATTTTCACGAAATTTCCAGTCACGTTTTCCGAGGTTATTTGCAGTTCACGACACATTTTCCGCATTTCCAGGCAGAACATGGCGCGAAAAAG
>JBGVOA010000543.1:0-1740 GCA_045126095.1 Christensenellales bacterium
CCACTTCAGGTTCAGGTAGTCGGTGATGCGCTGCACAGTGGCCTTGCGCTCGTCGAACTTGACAGCATCGTGGTCGCGGATGATGTAGGCCAGGGTGGCCTTTTCTTCATCGCCGGAGAAGTGCATGAGGTGGTAGAAGCCTTCGTAGCCCTCGGTGTGGGCGGGAATCTCGGCGGGGGGCAGCATGCTGTTCCACTCCATGCCCAGGAGCAGGGCGTTCTTCATCTGGTTCTTTGCGCTGCCGGGGTGGATGTTCACGCCTGTGACGGTGACGAGGCAGCTGGCGGCGTTGAAATTCTCGTATTCCAGCTCGCCCAGCGCGCCGCCGTCCACGGTGTAGGCGTAGTCTGCGCCGAAGCCGGGCACGTCGAAGAGATCCGCGCCGCGGCCGATCTCCTCATCGGGCGTGAAGCCGATGCAGACGGTGCAGTGTTCGGGGGCGTCGGGGGACATGAGGCGCTGGGCGAGGGCCATGATCTCCGCCACACCGGCCTTGTCATCCGCGCCCAGGACGCTGTCGCCGCTGGTGACGATCAGTTCCTGACCGGCCAGGGTGGGCAGGAAGTCAAAGCCGTCGATTACCACACCGTTCATGAGGGTCACGGGCTTGCCGTCGTAGTCCGGGATGCACACGGGCTTTGTTGCGCCGCGCACGCCATCGGAGGTGTCCATGTGGGCAATCAGGCCGACCTTGGCCGGGTGATCGCCCTTGGCGGGAATGGTGGCGTAGACGTAGCCATGCTCATCCACGCGGGCGTTGGCGACGCCCATGGCCTTCAGCTCGTCCACCAGCATGTTGGCCAGCACCAGCTGATTCGGGCTGGAGGGGCAGGTCTCGCAGGTGGCCTCCGAGGTGGTTTCCACCTGCACATAGCGCAGGAACTTTTCCTTCACAGTCATGGTCATATCTCCTTTATTTCAGATTGAGCAGGTACATGTTTTCGTCCAGCAGGGGCTTGCCCTGGGCCAGCGGACGCAGCTGTTCATTGACCCAGCGGGTCAGACGCGGCGCGAACCAGTCTTCCTTCGGCCACACATCCGCGTGGAAGACGATTGCCTCCAGAAGGCCCAGGGTCATGCCTGCATCCAGCAGGGGGAGGTCAATGTGTCCGCCGGAGGACAGGTATCCATCGGCGATGGCCTTCCGCTGCACCATGGAGCCGACATTGCCGATCAGGATTCCCAGATCGTGCATCGGATGCCCCAGGCCGAAGAGGGAGAAATCGATGGGAACGGGGCTGCTTGGCGTCAGCAGGATATTGGACTGGGAAAGATCGCAATGGATGGGGAGCAGTTCATTGCTTGCACGGCTGAGGCGGTTTCCGATCATCTCCGCGGCCTGGCATGCTGCGGCGATATCATTGGGATTCAGGTCATACCGCTCGCCCATGCTGCGGATGTCATCGGCCGTCTGGGCGACATGGGCCGCGTCGTAGCGGCGCATGGCGGGATGCACAAAGCCCTGCGCAGCCTGATGCAGACGGGCCGTCATCGTACCGATTTGATGCTGCATTTCGGGCGTGAACTCAGCCTCGGTGATATGGTGGCCATCCAGCCAGGTCAGCAGGGTCGCCATGGTACCGTCGGAGAGGGTCGCCTCTGCGAGGGGACGCTGCACGTGTAGGCCCCTGTCCGCCAGGTGGGTCAGGAAGGCCAGCTCGGCCCGGCGCTTTTCGGGGTCATGGTCAGCATGCAGCCCATCGGCGGCCTTGTGGATGCGCAGCAGATATTCGCCGTCCA
>JBGVOA010000544.1:0-7679 GCA_045126095.1 Christensenellales bacterium
CAGCAGGCAGCCGTCCCGGTGGACGAGCCTGTCCGCCAGCGCACGGGTCATGGCGGTGATGTGACAGACGTAGTTGCCCGCGCGCAGGCTGTCCGGGGCAAAGTCGGGCTTCAGGTGCGGGTCGAAGAAGCGCGTGCCGTCGGCGGACACCTTGTCCTCATCGGTGTAGATGAAGTCCGCGCCGCCTTCTGCCGCTTCCAGGATGCAGCGCACCGCGTCCGGGGCGAGGAGGTCGTCGTGGTCGCACAGGGCGATGACGTCGCCGGCCGCCATGGCATAGGCGGCATTGGTGTTGCCGGAGATACCGCCGTTTTCCGTGCCCATGACGACGCGGAAGCGGGGGTCGCGCTGCGCAAGGGCGGCGAGGGCTTCGCGGGTGAGGGGATCGGGGCTTGCGCCGTCGTACAGGCAGGCCTCCCAGGCCGGGCAGGACTGTGCCAGCAGCGAATCCGCCAGGGCAGAAAGGTGCTCCGGGCGGGTGTTCCAGGTCGGGATGAGGAAGGAGAGGCTCAGGACGGTATCGCAGGGGGACGGATCGGGCTGCGTGTGCCGGGCGATCCAGCCCTGGTATGCGTCCTCCTCCGCCTGGCGGGCAGCGGCCTCGGCATGCAGCACATCCCGGTGGATCAGCGTCATGAAGCGGGTGTGCACCATCTCCGGGATGCAGGCCACGCCGTCCGTGCGGACGCGGCGGATGAAGCTGCGGGCGGATGAAACGAGCGACATGCGGCAGGGCCTCCCTTCGGTGGTTTTGTTCATTATAGCATTGCGGTGGATAGAGTGCAAGCCGGGAGGACGCAAAAAACCCCCGCACCCGGAAGGGCACAGGGGTCGTGTGCGTTACTCGATCACGCGCTTGGGGCAGGCCAGCACGGCAGCAACAGCGCCCTCGATGGCGTCCAGGCGGACGTCCTCCACGCGGCCGGCGTCACAGGCGGCGGCGATGGCGGGGTCGATGGGCAGCTGGGCCAGCAGGGGGATGGAGTGCTTCATCGCCACGTCGATGGTCTTGCCCTCGCCGAAGGGGTAGAGCTTCTTGCCGCAGTCGGGGCAGGCCATGTAAGCCATGTTCTCCACAATACCGATGACGGGGATGTTCATCATCTTCGCCATGTTGACGGCCTTCTCCACGATCATGCCGACCAGCTCCTGGGGGCTGGCGACGATGATGATGCCGTCCACCGGCAGGGACTGGAACACGGTCAGCGGCACATCGCCGGTTCCGGGAGGCATGTCGACGTAGAGGCAGTCGACGTCGCCCCAGCAGACCTCGCTCCAGAACTGCTTCACGGTGCCCGCGATCAGGGAGCCGCGCCAGATGACGGGGTCGGTGGTGTTCTCCAGGATCAGGTTGATGGACATCATCTTCACGCCCGTCTCGCTTTCCGGGGGAACCATGCCGTAGTCGTTGCCGTACACGGGCTCGTTCACGCCGAACATGCGGGGGATGGAGGGGCCGGTGATGTCCGCGTCAAGGATGGCCGCGCGCTTGCCGGCGCGCATGGTGGCGCTGGCCAGCAGGCCGGTGACGAGGGACTTGCCCACGCCGCCCTTGCCGCTCACAACGCCGATGACCTTGCGGACGTCGCTGCCCGCGTTGGCGGGAGCCAGCAGGGAAGAGGGCTTGGCCTCGGAGCACTTGCTGGCGCAGTTGGAACAATCATGATTGCAATTCGCCATTGGAATTCACCTCGTTGAAAATGGAATCTATATTATATTCGACGCAGCATACGCTTTTCCTTCCTGTCCGGTAAATTTCGTGCGGAAGGGCAAAGGAAAAGCGCCCCGGAGGCCGGGACGCGCAGACTGTCAAAAAAGGCAGCGGCAGAGTGCGGTAATTCGCCGTCGGCAGACTGCAAATCTCACAAAAGTGGCTTTGGCCACTTTTGTGACACGCTGAGCGCCCCGGAGGCCGGAGCGCTTGCGGGCTTATTCGCCCAGCTTGAGGATGAAGTAGTACTGGAAGGTGCCGTCTGCGGCGGAGGTGATGTTGATGGCGCCGGGCAGGCCGTAAATGTTCTCGGGCTGCTCGCCGTTCAGGATGCCGCTGAACACGGTGTAGAGCTCGGCAATGAAGGCTTCGCAGGCAGCCTCGGCGCTGACCTCCTCATCCTGCAGCAGGGCGGCGCCGGCGTAGCCCGCCATGGACAGGAAGGTCATCAGGGTCTCTTCGGACATGTCCGCCTGCAGCAGCACGGCCACCTCGCTTACCACGCCGTCCACCGGCAGCACCATCACGCTGACGAAGGAGTTGTTGACCACAGCCAGCCAGGCCTCGCCCTCCTCCAGGGGGGAAGAGGTCCATGCAACGGTGCACTCGGGCAGGATGGTGGTGATCACGGTTTCGTAGGCGGTCTTGTAGGCCTCCAGGGTCAGGGGCGCGTTGACGGCGGGCGCGGCGGTCTCCTGGGCGGGAGCCTCCTGCGCGGCGGCGGGCAGCAGCGCGCACAGGCACATAAGCAGCGCGAGGGTCAGGGAAAGCAGCTTCTTCATGGGAATCATCCTTTCTGAACGATATGGGGTATAATGCAAGATGTTTCGGCATGATCCGGCCGGATTCCTGCCTGCACGGCAAAAAAACAGATTTTGCCCGTGGCGGATGGAACAAAGCGGAGCCCGTCAGCGTCAATATGTGTGAAAGACTGCCGATCGCAGGAAGAAAAAGGCCGGCTGCTGCGTTATGTGGATGAAGCGGCGTATCCGGGCGTGTTTTCGCCACCGGGCGGCACAAACTCATAAAAATATCGCTTGCTTAAAGCAGGATTCCCGTGTACAATAATGTAGTACACACAAAGATCAGGAACTGTGCCTGACGAAGGATTCCGGGGGCTTTCCCCCGATCGCTGACCAGGAGGTATATAGGCATGAAGAAAAGTATCATCAAGGGCGCGGCGCTGGCGGTCTGCCTGCTGCTGTGCCTGGCCCTGACGGGCTGCGTCGTCCCGCCGGATGACGATGTGAAGAATAGCGGCTCCATCTATCAGGATGTGGCGCCGCGCGTCCCCACGGCCACGCCGTCCCCCACGCCGTACAGGAACGAGCAGCGCTCCCCCGAGCCCACGCTGAACTGGGATGCGATGTGGGACAACGAGGCAACGCCCACGGCGCCCTCCGGCCTGCATGTGACGGTCACCAACAGCGGCTCGGCCAGCCTGGACAGGGTCACCCCCTCCGCGTCCACCACGCGGCCTGCTGTGACCACCACCCGCGCTGTCACCACCACCCGCCCTGCGGCGACCACGCCTGCGGCCAGCTCCCTCAAGGTCGGCTCCAGCGGCTCTGAGGTGCGCCGCATGCAGACCCGCCTGAAGGAGCTGGGCTACTACAAGGGCAGCGTGGACGGCGATTTCGGCACCGGCACGGAGGACGCCGTGCGCGCCTTCCAGCAGCAGAACGGCCTGACGGTGGACGGCAAGGCCGGCTCCTACACCCTGGACAAGCTCTATTCCAGCAGCGCCCGGTGTGCGCCCTCCTCTGTGACGCCCACGCCCCGCCGCACCGCAACGCCCACGCCCCGGGCCACCGCCGTGCCTGACACGGACGTCTACCTGGAGACGGGCTCCACGGGCAGCAAGGTGCGCACGCTGCAGACCCGCCTGATCGAGCTGGGCTGGCTCTCCGGCTCTGCGGACGGCTCCTATGGCGACGCGACGGCCTACGCCGTGAAGGCCTTCCAGAAGAAGCACGGCCTGTGGGAGGACGGCAAGGCCGGCCCCGATACCCTGACCCTGCTCTACTCCAGCCGCGCAGCCCGTAGCTCCTCCGCCGTGGCCTCCGTGGGCGACACCCTGCGCGAGGGCGATACGGGCGATGCGGTCCGCGCGATGCAGAAGCGCCTGAAGGCCCTGGGTTATCTTTCCGGCTCGGTGGACGGCTCCTACGGCACGGCCACCAAGGCGGCGGTCATCGCCTTCCAGACCGCCAACGGCCTCTCTGTGGACGGCAAGGCGGGCATGACCACCCTGAACCGCCTCTATTCTGAGGACGCGAGGGACGCGGACAGCCTCACCACCTCCGGCGGCGGCAACACCGGCGCGGGCGTGACCGTCAACGGATACACCACCCTGCGCGAGGGCGACGAGAACGACGCGGTGAAGAACCTCCAGCGCGCGCTGAAGAACCGCGGCTACTACTCCGGCAGCATCGACGGCAAGTATGGTTCCTCCACGGTGGCGGCGGTGACGGCCTTCCAGCAGCGCAACGGCCTGAGGGTGGACGGCACGGCTGGTCCCGCCACCCAGACCGCCCTCTACGGCACCGGTGCGCTGGATGCGGTGAACGCCACCACCCTGCGCCCCGGCCAGACCGGCATCGAGGTGCGCAACGCCCAGTACACCCTTTATCAGCTGGGTTACTATGACGGCACAGTGGACGGCGTGTACGGCGATACCACCCAGGATGCGGTGCGTGCCTTCCAGATCCGCAACGGCGTGACCCCGGTGGACGGCATTGCGGGCCAGAAGACCCTGCAGGTGCTCTACTCCTCCAAGGCCATCCCGGCCTCGGCAGCGGTGACGGAATACGAAACGCTGCGCAAGGGCGACCGCGGCAACTCCGTGGTGGAGATGCAGGACAGCCTGCAGCAGCTGGGCTACCTCTACGAGGTGACCGGTTATTATGACGATGCGACGGTGGAGGCGGTGAAGAACTTTCAGCGCCGCAACGGCCTGGAGGTGGACGGCGCGGCGGGTCAGGAGACCCTGCGCGTGCTTTACTCCAGCAACCCTGTGCCTGCCTATTGATCCCGAACCTGCGCCGGGGAGCGTCTGCCTGATTCGGCGGATGGCTCCCCGGCTTTTTTGACAGGAGGCCCCCATGAAGCGATCCCTTGCCCTGCTGCTGACGCTCTGCCTGCTCGCATGCATCCCCGCGCGGGCCGAGCTGCCGCTGGTGTACCCGGAGGAGACGGTGCTGTGCGTGATGCGCCTGACGGATGCGCAGCGCCGCCTGGCGGAATACCTCTATGTGCCCGTGCTGGATGGCCGGAGGAAGATCGAGCTGCCGGAGGGCACGCGCTATGACGATGTGGGCCCGGCAATGCAGTGCCTGATGCTGACCTACCCGGAGCTGTTCCACCTGGGGCGCAGCTATACCATCAGCTACTGGCAGTACGAGCCGGACCTGGCCATCTCCGTCACGCCGGAATACCGCATGGACGCGCGCACGGCGGCGCAGCTGCGCGGGCAGCTCTACGAGGCGGCGCTGGACATGGTGTCGGCAAGCCCCACGGCGGTGGGACTGCATGACGCGCTGGTCAGCCGCGTGCGCTACGGCGGGGAGACGGAGATGCGCCACACAGCCGTCGGTGCGCTGCTGGAGGGCACGGCCACCTGCGAGGGCTATGCCCAGGCGCTCACGCTGCTCTACCGCCTGGCAGGCATCCCCTGCGGCATTGTCACCGGAACGGGCGTGGACAGCCAGACCGGCCAGGCCGTCAGCCACTCCTGGAACATCATGAACCTGGGCGGCTGCAGCCTCATCGACGCCACCTGGAACGATCAGGAGGGCGCGGGCCTCAACACCCACTGGTACTTCGGCCTGTCCACCGCGCAGATGGCGGCGGATCACACCCCTGATGCGGACATGGCCGTTCCCGTCTGCAGCGAGCACGCGGGCTGGCACTATCGCAAGGGCCGCTACGCCCTTTCCCAGGCGGATGTTTTCGCTGCGCTGCAGGCCCTGGTGGAAACCGGCGAGCCCCTCAACCTGCGCATCACGGACGATGCGCTCTACCGCGCCATCGCTGCTGACCCCGGAGCCCTCCTGGACGCGTACAACGAATGGTGTCCCGAGGGCAGCGGGTTCTATGGCCGGTACTCCTACCTCTTCAGCGATGCGCAGCAGTGCGTC
This sequence comes from Christensenellales bacterium, assembly GCA_045126095.1. Taxonomy (GTDB): domain Bacteria; phylum Bacillota; class Clostridia; order Christensenellales; family Aristaeellaceae; genus UBA11524. Next base: position 5,851 of record JBGVOA010000544.1, read on the forward strand.
ATCATCCTCAGGGGGGAGTGAAAAGCGGCTGATTCCGCCGTCCGGCATGGCTCCGGGCGGCGCTTTGCGTTCCGGCAGGCGGCGTGCAATATCAATGAGGCTTTTGCTTGCATCGCAGTCCTGTTTGTGATATAATAAATTGGTTTATCATGACCACCGTGCAAAAGCGGTCCGCCGGTGAGGCGGACGATGACGATATCCGGGATATTTCCGCATCTGAAAGGAGAACATGATCTGTGCTGAATTGGCTGAAGAAGCTGCTGGGAGGCGGCAGCGAGGCTGAGGTGAAGAAGCTCAGCAAAACCATCGACGCAGTGGAGGCGCTGGAGGAGGAATACCGCCAGCTGACCGACGAGCAGCTGCGCGCCAAGACGGAGGAATTCCGCGAGCGCCTCAAAAACGGCGAAACCGAGGACGACATCCTGCCCGAGGCCTTCGCCACCGTGCGCGAGGCTGCCGGCCGCGTGCTGGGCATGCGGCATTATCGCGTGCAGCTCATCGGCGGCATGGTGCTGCACCAGGGCCGTATCGCCGAGATGAAGACCGGCGAGGGCAAGACCCTGGTGGCCACGCTTCCCGCATACCTGAACGCCCTTTCCGGCAAGGGCGTGCACGTCGTCACCGTCAACGATTACCTCGCCAAGCGCGACAGCGAGTGGATGGGTAAGGTGCATCGCTTCCTGGGTCTGACGGTCGGCCTGATCGTCAGCGGCATGGAGCCGGACGAGCGCCGCGCCGCCTATGCCTGCGACGTGACCTACGGCACCAACAACGAGCTGGGCTTCGATTATCTGCGCGACAACATGGTCAGCAGCCGCAATCGCCTGGTGCAGCGCGGCCACCACTTCGCCATTGTGGACGAGGTGGACTCCATCCTCATCGACGAGGCCCGCACGCCTCTGATCATTTCCGGCCAGGGCGAAAAGTCCACCGACCTGTACGAAAAGGCGGACGCGGTGGTCAAGGGCCTCAAGCGCGACGAGCACTTCACCATCGAGGAGAAGAAGAAGGCCATCGTCCTCACCGATGAGGGTGCCCAGCGCGTGGAAGCCGCCTTCAAGATTGACAACATCAACGATGCGGAGAACGCCGCCCTCAACCACCACGTCCAGAGCGCCCTGCGCGCCAACTTCATGATGAAGCGCGACGTGGACTATGTGGTGCAGAACGGTGAAGTCATCATCGTGGACGAGTTCACCGGCCGCCTGATGATCGGCCGCCGCTATTCCGACGGCCTGCATCAGGCCATCGAGGCCAAGGAGCATGTCACCGTCGAGCGTGAGAGCCAGACCCTGGCCACCATCACCTTCCAGAACTACTTCCGCATGTATGACAAGCTCTCGGGCATGACGGGTACCGCCAAGACCGAGGAGGACGAGTTCCGCGGCATCTACGCCCTGGACGTGGTCGAGATCCCCACCAACAAGCCCAACATCCGCAAGGATCTGGACGATGTGGTGTACAAGAACAAGAAGGCCAAGTTCGAGGCCGTGGTCAACGCCATCGTGGCGGCCCATGAGAAGGGCCAGCCGGTGCTGGTGGGCACGGTGACGGTGGAACTGAGCGAGATCCTCTCCGGCAAGCTCCGCCCCCGCCGCATTGAGCACACGGTGCTGAACGCCAAGAACCACGCCCGCGAGGCCGAGATCGTTGCGCAGGCAGGCCACTGGGGCGCGGTCACCATCGCCACCAACATGGCGGGCCGCGGCACCGACATTCTGCTGGGCGGCAACCCGGAGTTCCTCGCCAAGCGTGCCATGCGCCAGGAGGGCTTCGAGGACGAGATGATCGAGGCCGCCATCGGCCATGCGGAGGACGTGAGCGAGGAG
>JBGVOA010000545.1:0-6102 GCA_045126095.1 Christensenellales bacterium
AACACAGTAGTTAAGCTCTCCAGTGCCGAAAGTACTTGGCTGGACACGGCCCGGGAGGATAGGTCGCTGCCGGTTCCCCCTTAAAGCATCTCATATGAGGTGCTTTTTTGTTGTATGTGGATGGCTTCGGATTACCAAATGTTAGTCGCAATGTCGAATCGTGTCGAATAATGTACAAAATTCGTTTTTGCTGTGGATTCTCTGATACAATGCTGCTTGATTCCGGAAAACAAAGATGGAATGGAGCGATGCAGGATGAATCCACAAAAGATCAGCGAACTTCTCTATAGCCTCGGCGTGGGACGACAGTATCTTGGGCATGGCATCACGCTGCAGGCGGTGGAGCTGGTGCTGCGGGATGAAAATTGCCTTCTGTGCGTCAAGCAGGGAATATTCGTACCTTTGGGGCAGCAGCGTGGCTGCGATTGGCGCACGATCGAGCGGAATATCCGCACGGTGATCCGTCGGGCCTGGAAAACAAGTCCGTCCCGGCTTGCGGAGTTGGCCGTGTATCCGCTGCGCCGTGAACCGACGGTGACGGAATTCCTGGATATCCTGGCTGTGACGTTGATGCGGCGCGGTCGCTGAGGATACGGAAAAGCGCGTCAGGTTGTCGGTGTTTGAAGTGTTTTGCGCAGCAATATAGAAATAGAAAGAGAAGGTTTCCGTGGCGAAATGTTGGCGCGTCGGCAAATGCTGGCGCGCACTTTGTATTTTGCATGTTATTTCATGCCAGTGCAGGAACGGAAAAGGAAAGTGTCGAATAAGCTTGGAGAATTTCGCCTGAACGAAGAAAGGCAGTGAGAGCTGATGACGAATGTACGCTCATGGATTCGGAAACGTGTGAGCGAGGTTGTAGGTGATGATACGAAGCGGTTCCAGCTGCAGATGGTATGGGCGCTGCGGATCGTGGCGCTGATTTCCCTGGTGATGACGGTTGTGAACCTGATAACAGGCGAGTACTCGGCCAGCATTCTTACCGGCGGTTATGCAGGCGTAGGCTTCCTGTGCACATGGCTGATGGGCATTTTGCCCCAAAGGAAGGACGTCCCCTTTCTGGTGCTGCTGGCGTTCTTTGCCCTGTTTGTCATGTTTATCATCACCGGCGAGCCGGAGGGCTTCAGCCCAATCTGGATCTGCATCGTTCCGCCGGTGACGCTGCTTCTGCTGGGGCGGCTGCAGGGAGGCCTTGTCTGTCTGGTGGTTTTCCTGATGATGATCTTCCTGATGTGGACGCCCTGGGGCCGGTCGCTGCTGCAATATGAGTATGCGGAGAGCTTCCTGACCCGCCTGCCGCTGGTATATACGGGCGCTTTCTGGGTCAGCTGGTTCCTGGAATACGTGCGCGAGATGACGCAGAAGCAGCTGCAGGAGACGCAGCATTCCCTGCGGGAGCTTTACCGGCACGATGCGCTGACCGGCGTGCTGAACCGCTACGGCTTCAACGAGCACATCAGCGGCGCGGCTGGCAGGGAGCATCCCGAGGGCCTGGCGCTGATGTTCATCGACCTGGATGACTTCAAGCACACCAACGATACCTACGGCCATCCAGCGGGCGATGCGGTTCTGCGGGAAATGGCGGACACCATCGCCCGTGTGACGGGCGGCGCAGGGGAGGTCAGCCGCTGGGGTGGCGAGGAGTTTGCCGTGCTTCTGAACCGGCAGTCCGGGGCGCTGGAAATGGCGGAGGCGCTGCGTTCGGCCATCGCGGCCATGCGCGTGCAGGCCGGTGGCCAGCAGGTGCAGGTGACCGTCTCCATCGGCCTGACGGTCTGCAATGAAAAGAGCATCGATGTGGAGCGCCTTGTCACCCTGACGGATATCAGCCTGTACCGGGCCAAAAAGGGCGGCAAGAACCAGGTGGCCTGGGTGAACTACACGAAGGAGGACTGAGGCATGTTTCGCTTTGGCGTGATGGGCGCAGGCAGCATTGCGGGCAAATTTGTGGACGCGGTACGCCGTCTGCCGGATTGTGCGGTGGCGGCGGTGGCCTCCCGGGACCTGGCGCGCGCGGCGGATTTCGCCCGTCAGCAGGGGGTTCCCGCCTTTTATCAGGGCTATGAGGACATGTTGCGCAGCGAGCCGCTGGACGCGGTCTATATCGCTGCCCGCACCCACGCCCACGCGGAGCTGACCCGCCTGTGCATTGCCCACGGCGTGCCCGTGCTGTGCGAGAAGGCCATGTTCACCAGTGCAGCCGAGGCCCGGGAGGTGCTGGCCCTGGCGCGGGATAAGGGCGTTTTCTGCATGGAGGCGATGTGGAGCCGGTTCCTGCCGGCAGTGGTGGAAATGAAGCGGCGGCTGGATTCCGGAGAGATCGGCGAGCCCCTCTATGCGGAGCTGGCCATCGGCTGGCAGGCTCCGAGCGGCCCCGGCAACCGCTTTTTCGATCCGGCCCAGGGCGGCGGCGCGGCCTATGACCTGACCGTCTACGGCTACGAATTGGCCGACTTTTTCCTGGGCGAGCCGGATGCGGACGTGTCCGCCAGCGTCCTGTGGGGCGACAGCGGCGTGGACGAAACGGAGAGCGTCGCCCTGCGCTGGACGCGCCGTCAGCCTGCCTGCCTGGCGACCCTGTCCGCCAGCATCGTGACCAACCTGGAGGAGCGCGCCGTCATCCACGGCACGAAGGGCGTGCTGCGCATGCCCAAGCCGCACATGGCGGAGGGCTTCACCGTGAGCCGCGCCGACGGCACGCAGGAGGAATGGCAGGATCGGGAGACGGTCAACGGCTTTGTGTACGAAGTGGCGGAGGTCGTGCGGTGCGTCCGCGCAGGGCTGCTGGAAAGCCCTGTGGTGCCCCACGAGCTGATCATCCGCTGTGCGGAGATGTTCGATGTGATCAACGCGACACGGGAGGAATGACTCATGACAGAACGTGTCAAACGTGCGCTGCTGGCCATGCAGCGCCATGATTGGGAGCAGGGCGTTACAGCCCAGGCTTTCCTGGAGGCAGGGGACAGGGATATCGCCATTGCCCTGGCCGTTGAAGGGGTCAATCGCCAGAATGCGGATGGCCGCTGCTGCCACATTGCCAGCTCCTCTGGTGTGACCGACCCCTGTGCGGTGGGTGAGGCGCTCGTTTTCGCCGTGGAGCAGACCGGCGATCCCGCCCTGGCTGCAGCCAGGGATCGGCTGCTGCACTGGGCGCTGCACGATGCGCCCCGGAACAGCGCGGGGGTGGTGTATCATTTCCTGCATGGGCAGCCGATCTGGGTGGACGCCATGTACATGCTGCCGCCCTTCCTGGCCCGGGTTGGCGCGTATGACGAAGCCATCCACCAGCTGGACGGCTACTGGGACATCCTGTACACCCCGGAGAACGGCCTGCTGGCCCACCAGTGGTCAGATGCGGAGAAGCGCTTTACCCGCCGGGACGCCTGGGCGGTGGGCAACGGCTGGGCCATGGCGGGCATGGCGCGGGTGATTGCCCTGCTGCCGGAAACGCACCCGGGCAGAGCGCGGCTGATTGCCCGCGTGCAGCAGCTGCTCGCGGCAGCCCTGCCGTACCAGATGGAGGACGGCGCCTTCCATGATGTTTTGGACGACCCGGCCACCTTCCGCGAGGTGAACTTCGCGCAGATGCTGGCGTACACCATCTACCGGGGCGTGAAGGGCGGCTGGCTGGACGCGTCCCTCCTGCCTCATGCGGAAAAGGCGCGCCAAGCTGCCCTCGCTGAGGTGGATGCATACGGCGTGGTCCGCAATGTCTGCGGCGCGCCCAACTTTGACAGGCTTGGCGTGGCTCCGGAGGGTCAGGCATTCCACATCCTGATGGAGGCGGCCCGGGCGGCGCTTCAATGAGGTGCGGGACGAATTGCATACAGAAAGCGGCATGCCGGTGCAGAACCAGCATGCCGCTCTTTGGTTGTCAGGGGCGCTCCGCTACGCGGAAGACTATCCAGGGTGTCACAGCATACTCGCCGCCGTCCCAAGTGAGGTAACCGATGGGGGCGGACACGGACAGCCCGTTGCTTTCATACCACTCAATGTATGTTCTGAACGCGTCGCGCAGCTCGCTGGACGACATCTGCTCGGTGATCAGGCCGGTTTCCATGTCCAGCTTGCGCAGGCGCTGTTCGGGCGGATCGGGCAGAAGGATATAGCTGCCGTCGGAGGAGGCGAGGAAGAAGGTGAGGATTCCGGGGAGCTCCTCCTTCAGGCCGTATACCTCGCCCGCTTGCGTATCGATGAGCAGCAGCCCATCCAGGTAGGGGCCGTTGGGGATTCTCGTGACGACGAGTTTCCCGTTTTCTTTGGCCTTTATGTTCGTGCCGTAGGCATTGCCCTTGGTGAACAGCAGCAGGCGGCCGTTCCCTTCATACAGATGTGCGGCGTAGACGTCAAGCCATTGATTGTGATGACTGCCCGCATCGATGACCTGCCGGATATTCAGCTCCCTGTCCAGCAGCACGAACTGATAGTGTGTCTGCTTGTTTTCCTTGTCCGTCAGGAACAGCGTGGCCAGCACGCCGTCCTTCAACGGAAGTGTCCCGCCCAGCTGATACCCTTCCAATTCAAAGGACGATGTATGCAGCAGCTGGCCCTTCACGTCATACTGCAGACAGGCAGTGAGCGTATCGTTCGGCCTGATGAATGTGTCCCAGGCGGTTAAATAGCCGGCATATAGCCCCTGGGGAATCAGGGCGATTTCGCCGGTTGTGCGGTTCAGCAGATACCCCTCATACAGCGCGGCATACTGATCTCCGATGGACGCGACGTGGATGTCCTCGCTGGTGACAACGAACGCATAGAGGGCATTGACGCCATAGCTGCGCGCCGTATCAAGCTCCGTTGAGGTGAGGTTCAGGCCCTCTGTAACACATGCTACGTGATAGGCGGCAAGCCACGTCTCCAAGTCCTCTTCCCGGGGCCGGACGACGATGGTCTCGGCCGTGTCCAGATCGTAAATCATCAGCGGGTCGTCTCCCTCTGTCTGGACAAGGATGCGGCTTCCGCCCAGGTGGGCATACCGCCCCTCCGGCAGGCCGGGCAGCTCCACTGGCACGAGGAAGGGATCCGCCGGGCTGTCCGCCAGGGCAGGCACAAGCTCCATGAGCATCATCAGCGCAAGAGCGAGGAAAAACAGCTTCTTCATTTTATTCAGCCTCCGATGTGCGTTGTGGACAAGCTTTGTACGTTCATTGTACCATGGGCTGGAAACAGGTGTCAACCGCGCATACAGCAAATCCGCCGGAGGAAAGGCTGCTTTCAGCGGGTTTTTGTGATTCAGAAAAGGGGCGTGAGATACCGGCGGACGCGGCAGAACAGGTGCATGCGGCGCAGCTCCGCTGTGATCGGTATGTGTGCGGGGGGGGCAGGCGCTGTGCGGTTGCGCGGGGGCCGCATTTGTGGTAGAATAAGTGCAACGAGCCTGGAAAGGATGATGCACATGAAGAAACTGCTGCTGCTTCTGGCTGCGCTGCTGGCCCTGGGGGCGATCTTCGCGCTGGCGGAGGAGGCCGAACCGATTGTGTACGAATCCGGGTACTGGCGGTATGTCCTGCTGGAGGATGGCACGGCGGAGATTGCAAAGTATAAGGGCTATGCGGAGAAGCTGATCATCCCGGTGGAGATTGACGGGCATGTGGTGACGGCCATCGGAGATGTCGCGTTCTCAGGTTGCCGCTCCCTGACGAGCATCACGATCCCGGATAGCGTCACGGCCATCGGGGAAGAGGCGTTCTCTGAATGCCGCTCCCTGACGAGCATCACGATCCCGGACAGCGTCACGGCCATCGGGGATTACGCGTTCTCCGACTGCCACTCCCTGACGAGTATCACGATCCCGGACAGCGTCACGACCATCGGGGATTACGCGTTCTCTGGCTGCTCCTCCCTGACGAGCATCACGATCCCGGACAGCGTGACGGTCATAGGGAATTACGCGTTCTTCTGCTGCTCCTCCCTGACGAGCATCACCGTTTCCCGCGACTCCTACGCCGAGGAATGGGCGCTGGCCAACGGCTATACCTGCACCTACATGAAACCCACCGGCCTGTCCTGCGGCGACCTGACCTACCGCATCCAGGAAGACGGTACGGCCATCATCATCGGCTGCACCACCGAGGCCGCCACGCTGGAGGTGCCCGCCGCCATCGA
>JBGVOA010000546.1:0-6409 GCA_045126095.1 Christensenellales bacterium
CTTGTCTTTCGGGGCTGGAACCGAAACAGGCCAGGTGGGTTCACCTGGCCTGTGACTTGTGGAGCCAACGAGCGGACTCGAACCGCTGACCTGCTCATTACGAGTGAGCTGCTCTACCTACTGAGCCATATTGGCACATGCTGACATATCAGCTATACTATGATAGCAGAGTCCCCATGGTTTGTCAAGAGGAAAATCTGAAAAAATCCTGCGCCGCGTTGCAGGGGTTCCGCCGCTGCGTGTTGAATTTCATCGCAAACGGACTGCACCACTATACACAAGGAGGACGTCATCATGGCCGTATTCACCCTCCCCCACAACCCAACCTACGCAGGTCTTCTGGATCAGCGGCCCAACATTCCCTTCCTCACCGTGGACGGCGAGGAGCTCTGCCTGCAGCTGGTGAAGCCGCAGTGGGAATCCCCGGAAAAGAAGGGCTTTCCGCTGGTGCTCTTCATCCAGGGCAGCGGGTGGACGAAGCCCAACCAGTTCTGGGAGCTGCCGCAGCTCAGCCTGCTGGCGGCACGGGGCTACGTCATCGCCAGCGTGACCCACCGCAATTGCTTCAGCGCCCCTGCTCCCGCTTTTTTGAAGGACGTGAAGGCCGCGCTGCGCTTCCTGCGCAAGAATGCAGCGGAATATGACATCGACAAGGAGCGCGTGTGCGCCTTCGGCACGTCCTCCGGCGGCAATACCGCGCTGCTTCTGGGCGTGACGGCGGACGCCCCCGCCTTTGAGACCGCCGATCACGCCGGGGAATCCACCCGCGTGCAGCTGGTGGTGGACTGCTTCGGCCCCACGGACGTAGACGGCATGGTCACCCACTGGAACGCCGAAACGCCCGCCGATGACAACCTGCTCTACAACCTGGGCGGCAAGGACCCGGCGCATTTCCGGGAAAACCTGGCCGTCATCAACCCCATGCATTACGTCAAGCCCGGCATGGCGCTTCCGCCCTTCCTGATCCTGCACGGCGATGCGGACACCCTCGTCCCCTTCGACCACAGCCAGCGCATGTACGATAAGCTGGTCGACTGCGGCTATGAGGCCGACCTCGTCCGCGTGGAGGGCGCGCCCCACGAAGGTTCCTTCTGGAGCCTGCCCCTGCTGGAGACCATCTTCGCCTTCATCGAGAAGCACCTCGGCTGACCGGAAAACGCCTCCCATCGCATGCATCGCGGCGGGAGGCGTTTGTTCATTTACGCGGCATCCAGGGGATGCACCGGTTGACGCGCCCGCAGTAGTCGGCGTATGCCTGACCGTACAGCTCCCGCAGCCACCTCTCCTCCGTGGGGATGAGCATTGCCGTCAGCAGCGCCCACATAACCGGCGGAAGCAGCAGCAGCCACAGGTTGTGCGCCATCAGCAGGAGGCCCGTACACAGCAGCAGGATCGCCGAATAGACCGGGTTGCGCACCCAGGCATACACGCCGGTGGTGAGCAGCTCGTTCCGGCGGACATGGTCGAAAAGCCGCATGCGCACATGCGCCCAGAAATAGAGCGCCACCGCCACAATCAGCAGCACGAAACCCGCGATGGTCATCGGCACATCCCAGGCGGGCACGTCGCCTGAATCCAGCCAGCCCAGGTTTCGCATGATGATCCCGCCCGCCGTCAGCGCTGCGCAGATCAGCCCATAAACCGGGCCCACGCCCCAGACGGACAGGTGCCCGTGCTTCTTCGTCGTCTTCATGATTTCGCCTCTTCCGCATTTTTCATTTGAGCATTCATTCATATGTATGATACACCGACTGTATCCAGCTGTCAACCCCTTATGCGAAAAAGCTTGACCGTCCCCATTCCCTGCGGTAAAATGATCTTATCAAACGAATCGAAAACCGGGAGGGAACTCAGCATGAAGGTTCTTCTTTTGAACGGCAGCCCCCGCGCCAACGGCAACACCGCCCTGGCGCTCAAGGAAATGGCGGACATCTTCGCCCAGAGCGGCGTGGATGCCGAGATCATCCACGTGGGCAACCAGGCCATCCGCGGCTGCGTGGCCTGCGGTGGGTGCCGCAAGCTGGGCAAGTGCGTCTTTGACGACCTGGTCAACGAAACGGCGGAGAAGTTCGCCCAGGCGGACGGCATTGTCGCTGCCAGCCCGGTGTACTACGCCTCCGCCAATGCGACGCTGGTGGCCTACCTGCAGCGCATGTTCTACTCCACCCGCTTCCCCAAGACAATGAAGGTGGGCGCGTCCGTCGCCGTCGCCCGGCGCGGCGGCTGCTCCTCCACCTTTGACGAGCTGAACAAGTTCTTCACCATCTCCGGCATGCCCGTGGCCTCCAGCCAGTACTGGAACTCCGTCCACGGCGGCGCGCCCGGCGAGGCCGCCCAGGACGCCGAGGGCCTGCAAACCATGCGCACCCTGGCGCGGAACATGGTTTTTCTGATGAAGTCCATCCAGCTGGGCAAGGAAGCCTTCGGCCTGCCGGAGCGCGAGCCGGGCCAGTGGACGAACTTCATCCGCTGAGGTGCCCCATGCTAAAAGCCCTCTTTTTCGACCTGGACGGCACGCTGCTGACCAGCGGCAAGGCCGTCGCCCCCTCCACCCTGACCGCGCTGGCGGACATGAAAAAGCGCGGCCTGCGGCTGTTCATCGCCACAGGCCGCTCGCCGCGGCTGGATATGACCCTCAGCTGGTCAGCTGACACGCTGGCCCTCTTCGACGGCGGCGTGTTCTCCAACGGCGCGTGCGCATGCTGGACGGACAGCCCCACTGGGCGCACATCGCCCCTCAGGCCGTGGCGGAATGCGTCCGCCTGGCGGATCGTCACGGCGTGCGTATTTCCCTGCACCTGGACAACGGCGCGCACGCCTTCAACTTCGTCCTGCCCCGCAGCGTGTGGGGCCCCTGGGGCGTAACGGAGGGCAATGTCATCCCCCTGGACGAAAACGCCATGGCCAGCACGGTGAAGATGCTCTTCTTCCACGAGCACCTGGTGGACTCGGTGACGCTGCTGCCGGAAGGGCTGCTGACCGACCTGCAAAAGGCCGTAGGCGATCACGTCAGCCTGTACCTGACCGATCACGGCTGCGCCATCCAGGCCGCCGCCAGGAACGTAAGCAAGCTCACGGGCGTCGAGGCCATCCGCACCGCCCTGGGCCTCGCGGAGGACGAGCTCGCCGTCTTTGGTGACGACCTGAACGACCTGCCCATGCTCGCGCGCTACCCCGTCAGCGTCGCCATGGGCAACGCCGTCCCGGAGGCAAAGGCCGCCGCGCGGTATGCAACCTGCTCCTGCGATGCGGACGGGATTGCCCATGCGCTGCACGTCCTCCTCGCCCCGCTGCTGCCGCGTTAAGCGTCCATTTTCCTCCGGTAATCCCCCGGCGACATGCCCACGCACCGCCTGAACACCGTGCTGAAATAGCCCGGGCTGGAAAAGCCCGTTTGCCGGGCGATCTCTGCAAGCGGCAGCTCCCCCCGGCGGATCAGCGCCTGGGCCGCCTGCACCCGCCGCTGGGTGAGGTACTCCACCGGGCGCATCCGCAGCGTCTGCCGGAAGACCCGGCACAGGTGCTGCGGCGTGACCCCCGCATGCTGCGCCATTTCCGTCAGGGAAAGGTCGCGGTCATATGCCTCGTCGATCAGCCGCACCACAGCGGACAGCACCCGGTTCTCCGCATTTCCCTGCCGCAGCAGCTGGCGGTGCATTTCCATCAGCATGCTGTACATCAGCCCTGAGCAGGCGTAGGGCCCATGCAGGCGGTCCGCCGCCAGCTCCGCCAGCACCCGCTCATACACCGGCAGGAAGGCTGCCGCGCAGCCCCGCAGCAGCACGGGCCGCGTCAGCCCCAGCTGCGTCAGGAGCGTCTCCATGCCCGTGCCGTCCAGGGTGAGCCAGCGCACATCCCAGAGCTTCTCGTCCCCGTGGTAGGCATGCGCGCAGCCCGCCGGCAGAAAGAACACATCCCCCGCCGCCAGCGCCTGCACCTGCCCGTCCGCCTCCAGCACGCCGCTGCCCTCCGTGCAGATGAGCAGCTGATGCCAGAAATACCCGCCGGGACGGCAGACCGGCTGCTGCCAGGCCGTGCCGCCCACGCCTGTGAGGTACACAGGCAGCCGCTGCGCCTCCATGTGATAGGGATACAGGCACACATCACCCCGCATGTGATCGTCTCCTCTCGTTCTTTTCTTGAAAGTATAATCGCCAGTTGGCGATGTGTCAAGGCATCCGGCTTTCTGTTAAGGTTCATATTTCAAAAGTGCGTTCAGTATTTGGCATTGCTCCATGCCCCTGCGCGTGCTATCATGGAAGCACAGCAATACAACCCCATATCCACGCAACACGAACAGGAGGAATTCCTATGACGAAGCGACTTCTCTCCCTGCTGCTGGCCCTTCTGCTGTGCGCAGCCTGCCTGCCCGTCTCCGCCGAGGAAATCTGGGCGCCCCGCGAGGCTCCCGCCATCCGCAACGCCATGAGCGAGGCGGACGCCCTCGCCGCCCAGCAGGCCATCCTCAGCAAGGGCACGCTGCTCTATTCCGGCAATGTCAACAAGGGCTGGTATCCCTCCGACATCAGCTGGCTCAAGACCTCGCAGCCCGAGGACGCGCTGGCACTTATCTGGGCCTGCGACGACGTGACCCACGGCGGTTGGGGCGTGCTGGGCCTGAACGTGGGCGGCAAGCAGAAGGACATCGCCGCCGTCTCCGATCACCCGGAAAAGGAGCGCCTGATGCTCCTGCCCGTGACGGAGCTGATGAGCATGGCGGGCGTCACCGATCCCGCCCGGTTCACCAAGTTCCAGCTGGGCGCGTGGAACGGCGGACGCATCGCGGGCCTGTACTTCCTCCCGGCGGAGGTGGCTGCTGAGCTCTCCGCCCACCTGGCAGCCGTCGAGGCCTCCCAGGCCATCCTCCACACCTACGACGGCGACCTGTCCAACGAGAACGCCATCCCCGCCGCCCAAGCCGTCTACGCCTACATCCAGGAGATCAACGGCCAGTACTGCCTCACCGGCCAGATGGAGTCCACCTGGATGTCCTCCCCGGATTATGAGATGAACATCGTCCAGCGCCATACCGGCGAGCTGCCCGCCATCCGCGGCCTGGACTTCATGCACAACGACTTCCGGGGCGTGGTCAGCCGCTCCATCGCCTGGTGGGAGAAGGGCGGCATCCCCCACATCTGCTGGCACACCGGCAGCGACTTCGCCTCCGGCTACAACGAGAGCAAGTCCCACAACCTGGACTGGGACAAGGCCCTCACCCCCGGCACGGCGGAATACGCCGCGCTCCTGGCCGCGATGGATCGCGCGGTGCCCTACCTGCAGCAGCTGGAGGACGCGGGCGTGCCCGTCATCTGGCGCCCCTTCCACGAGCTGGACGGCGGCTGGTTCTGGTGGTCCAAGGGCGGCAGCGAGTCCTTCGTGAAGCTCTGGCAGCTGATGTACAGCCGCTACACCGACTACTGGGGCCTGGACAACCTGATCTGGCTCCTGGGCTACTCCGGCAATGGCGGCAACATGGCTGCCTGGTACCCCGGCGACGAGTACGTTGACCTCATCGGCGCGGACAGCTACTCCCCCGGCGCCAACGGCCGCCTCTATGCCGAGGTCGACGCCATCGCTCCCGAGGGCATGCCCATCATGTTCCACGAGTGCGGCACCATCCCCACTGCCGAGCAGATGGCTCAGGCCAACGCCCCCTGGGCCATGTTCATGGTCTGGCACACGGACTACATCGCCAACGGCCAGTACAACACCCCCGCCTCCCTGAAGAGGATCTATGGCGGCGAGTTCTTCATCACCCTGGATGAGCTGCCGGATTTCCAGTGATATCCCTGCCGGACGGAAGCGTGCTTCCGTCCGGTTTTTTCATGCGCTGCCTCCATTCCTTCCGGCGGATTGCCCTTCCGCAAACCATCTCCGCCCGCTTCACCCCGCCCGTTTCCGGGTATAATGTCCCTGCAGGAACATCACAAAAACGACGTGTTCGCCTTGTGTCACGGGAACAAACGTGCTATAATGTTGCCTGTACGCGAAACGACATTCCACCCGCGAGGTATCCGATATGAACGAATTCATCCGCATCCACGGCGCGAGGGAAAACAACCTGCGCAATGTCGACCTGACCATCCCCCGCGACAAGCTGGTCGTGATGACGGGCCTGTCCGGCTCGGGCAAGTCCTCCCTGGCCTTTGACACCCTTTATGCCGAGGGCCAGCGGCGCTATGTGGAGAGCCTCTCCAGCTACGCCCGGCAGTTCCTGGGGCAGATGGAAAAGCCCGACGTGGACGCCATCGAAGGCCTGTCCCCCGCAATCTCCATCGACCAGAAGACCACCAGCCGCAACCCCCGCTCCACCGTGGGCACGGTGACGGAGATCCACGATTATCTGCGCCTCCTCTGGGCGCGGACGGGCCATCCCCACTGTCCCAGCTGCGGGAAGGAGATCCGCCAG
>JBGVOA010000547.1:0-10129 GCA_045126095.1 Christensenellales bacterium
TGGACACAGCCTCGTCTGCCATCTCAACCGGCGCCTCGTCGGCGGTTTCCACAGCGGATTCAGCTTCGGCAGCCTCTGCCTCGTCAGCCTCCGCAGCCTGGGCTTCCGCCTCCATTTCCGGCGGCATGGGCACGATCACGGGCAGCTCCTCCGCGCCGAAAACGCGCTGGTGCATGGACTTCTCGCCCTCTTCAAACAGCTCGGCCATGTTGTCCACCTGGAGCTGCGCATCCAGCTCCTCCAGCGCCTCGGCCAGATCCTGCACAGGCTCGGCGGGCAGCTCGGTTTCCGGCTCCTCCGGTTCGATCTCAGGTTGCACATGCTGGGCGATCTCCGCCAGCTGACGCAGCTGCTCCACAGGCGTTTCCACAGCGCTCTCCTGGTGGAATTCCTCCGCATGGGCGGGCGCGGCGATCATCACATCGTCCGCCACCGCAAACTCGGATTCCACTTCGGTCTCGGTGCGGCAGTCCACCATCACGCGGACCTCCGACACCTCCATGCCGGTGCGCTTCTGTACATACTGGCGCACCTGATCCTGCAGGCGGCCAACAAACAGCGGGATATCCACGCCGCCCACCTGATCCACATCCACCAGGATGACCAGGCCGCTGCGGCCCTCGCGCACGCTGACGTCAGCGTCCACGATCTCCCGGTGCTTATGCACGCAGGTCAGCACATCCTTCTCGATGGACTTGATGGTGATGCCGAAGGTATCCTTCTGGCTGCGCTGCAGCACATAGCCGCTGGGCTTCTGACTGCGGGCAGGCAGCGCACAGCAGAGCGCCGCGCCAGCCAGACCGGCCAGCGCCAGCGTGCCCAGGATCTTCGCCAGCACCGCAGGCACGCTGCGGCTTGCCAGCATTTCGCCCACACGGCACGTCACCGGCACGCCGAAGAAGCCCTCCGCCGCCCAGCAAACGCACAGCGCCAGCAGCACCGCGCCGGCCAGCGCCGTCAGGATCCTGACGGAAATTTTCTTTTTCATTTTCTGTCTCCTTTGCCCTGTCGCAGGGGCAGGCAGATCACATCAGCTGCGGCTCTTCCGGCGCAGACTCGGTTTCGGCGGACTCCTCCACGGGCGCGGGGACCTCCGCTTCTTCCTCAGCAGACACATCCTCAGCGGCGTCCTCCACAGGCTCGCCGCCCTCCAGCACCGCGTTCTTCGCGCCGGCGGACAGAGCGCTGTTCTCCTTCTCGAAGCTCACCGCCTGCACATGTACGTCAACCTTGACCACATGCAGACCGGTCATGGACTCGATGGCACGGCGGACATTCTCCTGTACATCCTGCGCCACCTTCTGGATGGGCTGGCCGTACTCGATGACCATGTACAGGTCAACATTGACCTCCTCTGTGCCCACCTCGACCTTCACGCCCTTGGTGACATTGCGGTTCTTGCCCAGCAGATTGCTGCCGTTGGGAACGCTCACCATGGACGCAACGCCCTCGACCTCCGACGCAGCAATGCCAGCGATGATCGCCACGACCTCGCTGGCGTAGGTGATGCTGCTGCTGGGCTCCAGATCGTTCACATCGACAGTCAGGGGCAGATTTTCCTTCTTAGCCATAGAGATTGCACCTCCTGAATGGGAAAAATGGCCGAAAAGCCTGCTTCTCAGCCTGATTTTGGACATATTGGATACCAAACCCGCATTTTTGCATACGGATTCGGTTCATTATATCACAGTTTGTGCGGCTTGGCAAGTTTCAAACCCACAATCGCTCAAGTTGAAGAAGGATTACTGCCTTGCATTCAAATGCGCTGCATAGGCCTTCTTGTCCCACACGCCGCGCAGGTCGGCAATCCAGACCCACCGCCCCCGGGTGAGGCTGCTCCACTTCTCCCGCAGCTCTTCCAGGGTGACAAACAAGCTCCACTCCCCCAGCACAAGCATGCGGCCCAGCAGCAACACCATCTCGCCCCGGAGGAAGGCCTTCAAATCTGCCAGCGCCTCGTCCCCTGCGGGATGCGAATGCATGCTGACGCGTCCCTTCGCCTTCACGCCCAGCAGGCAGTCGCCCGTCAGGCCATCCGGCACGAATTCCAGCTCCAGCTCCGGATGCACAACGACACGCACGCCGCCCCGGCTACGCAGGATTTTGACCGGCGACGTCCGCGCGCGGAGCAATTCGAGGCTGACATGCTCGACCGCCGCACGGTTCATCGGCGACAGATCGCACTTTCTGCAGGGCTCTTCTGACCCGCCGCAGCGATTCAGACACTCGCTTTCAGATATCCTGCGGCACAGCCTGGAGCAATCGAAGTACATCACCTTCACCGGCAGCGTCACGCCCAGCTTTGCAGCATACTCCTCCGGCGTGTAGATGCCCTCTGCGTCCACCAGATGATCCCACTCGCTGAGCCGATCCGGCTCCTGCTCATACAGCCCGCGGTGCGCGATGCAGCTGTAGAATTCTCCATCGATCAGCCCGACGACCGTGCGGCCCTCCAGCAGCGCTGCCACGTCCTGCTGCATATCCTCCTGCGGGTGGCTGTGGGTCTCGCCAGCCTCACCGCAGTATATGCCCAGGTAGGTATCGGCTGTTTCATCACAGGGATCTGCAAGAACCCGCAGGTGGTCATGCACGACGATCCCGATGCCGTCCTCTTCCATCGTGATCGCGTACCGGTCGCCGTAGGTCGCTCTCAGCCAATCGTAGAGCGCCCTCCGCTTTGTATCCATCTCGCTCGTGCAGCTCTCGCAGCAGGGGCTTTCCTCCGCATCATAGCATTCTTCGCTGCTGACCATCCGGTTCATGTGGGGACAGTGGAACTTGGTATGCATGGTGTTCCTCCATAAAGGCATGCGGCGGCAGACTTTTCCGTCCGCCGCCGCTTTGGGGTCCTTTTGTTGGTGTATGAGGCAGCGACTGATTTAGTTACTGCACCTTGTTAGGCTTTTCCTTTGGGGTTGCGCGGACTGTTTGAACGATCAGAGATCGTTCAAAGGCGTCATGGGGCGTTTGCCTCCGGCGGGGAGGGCTTCCGCAGCCCGCCACCTGCGCAAGGTGCTTCGCCCCTTGACCCATTTTCGCGATGCGGCTGGGCCGTCCCCCCAAGGGTGTGCCCGCGTGGTGATTATTCCTCCACCGGGATACAGGCAATGTGCAGCTCGTCCAGCTGCTTCTGCTCCACATAGCCAGGCGCACCCATCATCAGATCCTGCGCGTTCTTGTTCATCGGGAACGGAATGACCTCACGGATGGTCTCCGCGCCGGCCAGCAGCATCACCATGCGGTCCACGCCGGGAGCAATGCCCGCATGCGGCGGCGCACCATAGGTAAACGCATTGTACATAGCCGGGAACTTGGCCTTCACGTCCTCCTCGCCCAGGCGGACCATCTTGAAGGCCTCGATCATGATCTCCGGATCATGGTTACGCACCGCACCGGAGGACAGCTCGACGCCGTTGCACACCAGGTCGTACTGGAAGGCGGTGATGGTCAGCGGATCAACCTCGCCCGCCTCGGCCTTCTTGAGGATTTCGAGGCCGCCGTTGGGCATGGAGAAGGGGTTGTGGCAGAACTCCAGCTCGCCGCTCTCCTCGCCCATCTCGTACATGGGGAAGTCGACGATCCAGCAGAACTCGTACTTCTCGCGGTCGATGTGGGCGGGGCACAGGTCGGCCAGCATCTTGCGCATCACGCCGGCGGTCTTCTGAGCAGCCAGCTTCTTGCCGGCGGTCAGGCCGACGAAGGTATTAGGCTTCAGGCCCAGGGCAGCGATGACCTCGGCTTCCTGGGGTTTGACGAACTTGGCGATGCCGCCGGCGATTTCGCCCTTCTCGTCCACCTTGAACCAGAAGGCCTTGTTGCCGGAAACAACCTCAACGTCGGCGCAGAGCTTGTCGATCTGCTTGCGGGTGGCGGTCATGTCGCTGACGACGACGGCCTTCACCACATTGCCCTCGAAGGGGCCGAAGCCGCAGCCGCCCAGCAGCTCGGTCACATCGGTCAGCTCCAGGTCAATGCGCAGGTCGGGCTTGTCGGAGCCGTAGCGGTCCATGGACTCCAGGTAGGGAATGCGCTTGAAGGGCGCGGCGGAGGCAGTGTTGTAGGTGCCGTACTTGGCAAAGATGGGGGGCAGCACGTCCTCCAGCACGGCGAACACGTCATCCTGGGACGCGAAGGCCATCTCCATGTCCAGCTGGTAGAACTCGCCGGGGCTGCGGTCGCCGCGGGCGTCCTCGTCGCGGAAGCAGGGAGCGATCTGGAAGTAGCGGTCGAAGCCGGAGGTCATCAGCAGCTGCTTGAACTGCTGGGGCGCCTGGGGCAGGGCGTAGAACATGCCGGGATGCTTACGGGCAGGCACCAGGTAGTCACGCGCGCCCTCGGGAGAAGAGGCGGTCAGGATGGGGGTGGTGATCTCCAGGAAGTCATGGGCGGCCATGGCGCTGCGCAGGGCAGACACCACGTTGCAGCGCATGATGATGTTCTTCTTGACCTCGGGATTGCGCAGGTCCAGGTAGCGGTACTTCAGGCGCAGGGTCTCGTCGGCCTCGGTGGAGCGGTTGATCTGGAAGGGCAGCTCATTATGGCGGCAGCGGCCCAGCACCTCGATCTTCTCAGGGACGATCTCGATATCGCCGGTGGGCAGCTTGGGATTCTTGGAGTCGCGCTCGCGGACCACGCCGGTCACGGAGATGGTCGACTCCTTGTTCAGGCCCTTGATGACCTTCATCTGCTCTTCGTTCTCGATGACGACCTGGGTGGTGCCGTAGAAGTCGCGCACGACCACGAAGGCCAGGTTCGCGGACACTTCGCGGACGTTCTCCATCCAGCCGGAAATCTGCACCGTCTGGCCGACATGGGCCATGCGCAGCTCGTTACAGGTATGCGTACGATTCTGCATGTATGTGTACCTCTTTCTTGTTTGTTGTCTGTAGCGGCGGGCGACTGATAGCCGCCCCTACGGAGATTACCCCAGCATGTCACGCACGGTCGCCGCGGCCTCAGCCATGGGGGCGGTGCGCTCCTCGCGGGTGTTCATGTTCTTGATCTTGACGATGCCGTTTGCCACCTCGTCGTCGCCCAGGGTGATGCACAGGGGCGCGCCAGTCTTGTTGGCGTACTTGAACTGGGCCTTGAGGCTGCGGCCGGTGTGATCCATGTCCGCATTGACGCCGGCCTTGCGCAGGTTCTGCACCAGCATGAAGGCGGGGATCTTGTTGTTGCCCATGTAGGTGACGAACACGTCGTACTGGTCGGGCTTGGGGATCTCGACGCCCTCGGAGTCCAGCAGCATCAGCACGCGCTCGATGCCCATGCCAAAGCCGACGGCGGGCATGCTGGGGCCGCCCAGCTGCTCGACGAGGTTGTCGTAACGGCCGCCGCCGCAGACGGTCAGGTTGCCCTTATCCGTCGTGGTGATCAGCTCGAACACGGTCTTGGTGTAGTAGTCCAGGCCGCGGACGATGCGGCTGTCCACCTGGTACGGGATACCGCTGGCCTTCAGGCACTCCTGCAGCTGGGCGAAGTGCTCGGCGCACTCCTCGCACAGCACGTCCAGCATGGAGGGCGCGTCGGCGACCAGCTCCTGGCACTTCTCCACCTTGCAGTCCAGCACGCGCAGGGGGTTGCGGTCGAAGCGGGTCTTGCAGGTGTCGCACATGCAGGAGATGCGCTCGCCCAGGAAGGACTTGAGCATCGCATGGTACTGCGGGCGGCACTTCGGGCAGCCGATGGAGTTGATGTTGACGGAGAGGTTCTTGACGCCCAGCGTGCCCAGGAGCTTGTACGCCAGCAGGATCAGCTCGGCGTCAGCAGTCGCGCCCTGGGCGCCGAAGCACTCCAGGCCAAACTGGTGATGCTCGCGCAGACGGCCGTTCTGAGGCGCTTCGTAGCGGAAGATGGGCGCGTTCAGGTAGTACATCTTGCAGGGCAGCGCATCGGCGTAGAGGCTGCTCTCCAGGAACGCGCGGACGGCGCCGGCGGTGCCTTCGGGCTTCAGGGTGATGGAGCGCTCGCCCTTATCCTTGAAGGTGTACATCTCCTTCTGCACGATGTCGGTGGTATCGCCGACGCCGCGCAGGAAGAGCTCGGTGTGCTCAAACACGGGGGTGCGGACTTCGCGGAAGCCGGCCTCAGCGGCGGCCTTGCGCATGTGGGCCTCGACGTGCTGCCAGCGGTAGGAATCGGTCGGCAGTACGTCCTTGGTGCCACGGGGTGCCTGGGTCAACATAGTGACTCCTCCTTTTCGCGTGGGTATAATGAAACCCCACGCAGACGTAATGACTGCATGGGGCGAAAAGCATGTTTCGCGGTGCCACCCATTTTCGCGCAGACCATGGCGGACTGCGCCTCTCACCGCTGTAACGCGCGGACGCGCCCGGCTCTCACCGGGAGGCTCCAAGCTGTCGGTCGTGCGGGTCGGACGGGAGCTTTCAGCCGCGGACTCCCTCTCTGTGGACGTTCCCTGCACGGTCTTCTCTTCATTGCCGTACAGCTTTACAGTTTATCAGGAATTGAGCTGATTGTCAATCCTTCCGGCATGCCTTTTGTGTGAAACGATGATACACACCGCGATGAAAACGAGCGTTGCGTACACCAGCAGCCCACTGAGCATCGAGGCCGCCGACACGTCGTGCAGCACCACGGCAGTTCCCTGCGTATCCGTGCGGACAAGGCGGGCAGGTATCAGCGCCAGAGGCCAGTCGGTTTCCAGCTCGTACACAGCTTCCGCCGTTCTGCGCACCGGGGCGAAAAGGGCATTGATATAGCGGTTCGCTGCATGGTCGATATTGAATGCTGCGATGGAGAGGCAGCTGCCCGCTTCATCAAACACAGCCCGCGTGTTGCTGCGTACCCAGATGATGCCCAGACCGTCCTCCGCCCAATCAAGAAGGAAGCTGCCAGTGCACCGAAAAATATAACCATACTGGAAAACGCCATCCGCATCCAGCACCGCCGCGTACCGCCCGCCGGACGGAAGATTGAAGCCCAGGGCAACCATGCCGTCCGACCGCACATCGAAGCACGCGATCCCCAGGTTTGCATAGTCCGCCTGCGTCGCCACCAGCGAAGCATTCTGCAGGAAGTTCCGCTGCTTCTCATGCGGCAGATCCGTCAATGGCAGCGACGCCTCCGCCAGGGCCATCACCGGCAGCAGCAGAAAGAGCAGAACAGGCAGAAACATCATTCTCTTCATCATGCGCACCTCACTCGATCGGATCATCCCACATGTACACTTCATTGCCGCTGCGGTCGATGTACCCCACCCGGTCGCCCAGGCGGACCCGGGCCAGCTCGCCGTCGAAGGCCTCGGTGTAGTTGTAGATGAAGGGCAGCACCTCCTGGCCGTCCAGGCCGATGTAGCCCCACTTGCGCTCCGCGTTGCCCACGGCCTGCAGGCCGCTCTCGAAGGCGATGGGCTCCATCTCCGGCAGATTCACCGGCTCGGCAGTCAGGATGTTCCCCTCCCCGTCCAGCAGGTGCCAAGGCGCGCTGTAGTCCGCCGCCGTACGCATCCACATGCGGTCGGGGCTGATGGGGAAGAAACGGTCACTGTCCATGAAGGGGACGACCTCGCCCGCCGTGTTGATCCACCCGGTCACCTTGTCAGCGCCATTGGTGCCGCTGAGCCACACCTCCGCGTAGCCGTTGCAGAAGTCGAACGCATGCGCGAACCCCCGCGCCAGGACGTTGCCGTCCGTGTCGATGTAGCCCATATCGCCCTCTGCGAACTCCACCCGCGCGAAGCCATCGCAGAACTCGTACGCCTCCGCGAACTGCGCCGGAATCACGATGCTGCCCGTGCCATCCGCATAGCCCCACAGGCCCTCGGGATTCACCACAGCGATGCGGCCGCAGCTGAATTGGTTGGCGTAGGCGGACTGCCAGCCCTCCGGCAGGGGGATGGTCTCGCCGCGCTCGTTGATGAGGTGCCAGGGGCTGGTTTCGTAACCGTCCTCGTCGCTGAGGGCAACAGTGGCGACGCCATCGTTGAAGTTGGCCGGGTCAACCGAGTAGTACAGGCACGGAATGACCATCTCGCCCGTGGAGCGGTCAGCGTAGCCAGACAGGCCGGTTTCCAGATCAACCACCGGGATCAGCCGACTATCGGAGCACCAGTGCCACACCGCGCCCCACTTCAGCCCGGAAAACGTGCCCGTCGGGATGTCGAAGAAACCCTCTTTCGTCAGCAAAAAGCCCTCTTCATCCAGGGCCATGTCAGCATCGCGGTACACCAGCCAGATTCCGGTGTCCTCACCGCCGAAGGAGTCGCCGCTCTGTCCGCCGACAAGGCAGTATTCCGGCTCCAACACCCAGTTGCCCTGCCGGTCGATCACGCCGGTGCAGTCCAGGTCGTACCATTCCTCCGGGTCAGCGCCCTCCGGCAGCACCCAGGCTGCCGCATAATCCCCGCGGAACGCGCCCGCGCCGTCAAACTGCGGCGCGATCACCCACTCCGCCTGCGCATTGATGTAGCCATACAGGCTGTTCTCCCCCATGGCGGGGTACAGGGTCTCCTCCGCAGCAGCGCAGGTCAGGCACAGCAGCAGCGCCGCAAGGGCAATCAGCAGCTTCTTCATCGTCATCCTCCTCCAATAGAGTTTTCACCTATATATACGTATCACCGCGCCAACTTGTTTCATCTTCTCTGGGGAAAATACAAAAAAGCGGCTCCCCTGGCAACGTCCGCCACAGGAAACCGCATTTTGGCTTGTCAGTACAGCGCAGGCAGCTTGTCCCGCGTGACGGCCCACGGATGCTGGTACATCTCACGCAGCACCTCGTTCGTCGTCCACTTCTCCGTCAGCGTGAAATCGCCGCACCAGGTCATGTAGCTGACCCACTCGGCCTTTTCGTCCGCCAATGCCTGGATGGACGGGATCGTGCCGATCTCGCCGATCAGTGTGATCTTCTCTGCCGTCGTAATCCTCTTCAGCTCCGTCAGCTTCTCCAGCTGCGCCGTGTGCAGATGCTCCGGCGGATACATGTCGCGGGATATGATGTCCACCACGTCGTCACCCGGATAACAGGCGGGCACGGGGGAATTCCACACCCAGATGAGGTTGTTCAGGCCGTGGACACGGGTGTAGCGGTCGTACATCAGCCGCCAGAGGCCGCAGACAGTCTCCGGGCCCTTCGCCCCCCACCAGAACCAGTTGCCGTCGCCCTCATGGAAGGGCCGCCACAGGATCGGCACCCCCGCTTCGCAGAAGGGGCGCAGCAGGCCCGCCATCATGTCCATATCGGAAAGCAGCGCGCGGTTCTCAGGCGTACCGTCCACCAGGGCGCGGGTGGCGTCAAAGTCCGTGTTGACGGTGAAAAAGGACTTCGAGCGACCGCCCAGGGGCGAGAACCAGTGCCAGGTGAAGGTGAGGATGCCCTTCTTGTCCGCCCACTCCCAAGCCTGACGAAGCGTACCCAGATTGCCGGCAACCTCCTCCATGCACTCCTCGTCCGTATCCAGATAGTTGATGTTGGGCGAGCAGGACAGCAGCTCAAAGCCCAGCAGCGCAGGCTCCTTGCCCGTCACCCGGGCGATGTGGGCCAGCTCCTCCAGCCCGCGGGTCTTCGTGTGCTGACCGGTGAGAATACCCTTGCCGGAGAGCTCGCCCAGGTACTCCATCATCCGGCGGACGCAGGGCTGCGCATTAGGATTGCAAGGCGTTGTGATCAGACTCATACGTGTTCCTCCTGCCCCGTGCAGCATGGGGCGCTGTGATCGGCGCAAGACGCTGTCTGCGCACCGTTTGCTAAGAGAATACCACAGATTGCCCCGCTCCACAAGCCCAATGGCAACAAAAAATCCGGGCCGTTTTCGTTGCTGAAAACCGTCCGGATCATCCATCTTTGGTGCGGGAAACAGGACTTGAACCTGCAAGCTCGTACGAGCACATGAACCTGAATCATGCGCGTCTGCCAATTCCGCCATTCCCGCAGAAAGAAGTGTGGGCAGGGGTGGATTCGAACCACCGAAGCTGACGCGGCAGATTTACAGTCTGCTCCCTTTGGCCACTCGGGAACCTACCCATATTCAATTTCCCATTCTGCCCGAAGGCTCCGTGGGGACGGACACAGCACGAAAGCCGCTGCGAAGCTTTGAAGAGAACGGACTCCCTGATCTCTCAAGGAGTCCGAGTGCGGGAAACAGGACTTGAACCTGCAAGCTCGTACGAGC
>JBGVOA010000548.1:0-6671 GCA_045126095.1 Christensenellales bacterium
ATGAGGAGGTGGATAATGTGCACTACCGCCGTCTGCGAGACTTACGGGAAGATCACGACCTCACCCAAGACCAGCTCGTCGCAGCCCTGAGCCTTAACAAAACCACCTACACCAACTACGAGCAGGGCAAGCGCGAGATACCCTTCGCACTGGTTATCCGGCTCGCCAAGCTCTACAACGTTTCCATCGACTATATCGCAGAGCTCGCCGACTTCCCCGCCCCGCTCTCCGGCAACAATATTTATTGCAAGTAAACAGCCGCTCGACCCTCGCGAAAAGGTCAAGCGGCTGTTTTGTTGTGGCCTCATCCGTCACCGCCTTACGGCGGCGCCACCTTCCCCAGAGGGGAAGGTAAAACAACTCTAACGATCAAACCTTCCCCTCTGGGGAAGGTGGATTCCCGCGCCAGCGGGAAGACGGATGAGGCCGTTCCCCCACACACAAAAGGGAGCGCCACCGCTGACGCTCCCCCGATATTCCTTTAAATACGGATAATGCCCTCAAAGTCCATCACCGCGTCGCCGGTCATCCAGACCTGGCCGTCCGCCTGGTAGCGCACGACCAGCGTGCCGCCGGGCAGCTGAACGTCGATGTCCGCGCCGCGCTTGCACAGGCCGTTCACCACCGCAGCCACAGCCACCGCGCAAGCGCCGGTGCCGCAGGCCTGGGTTTCGCCGATGCCGCGCTCCCACACGCGCATCACAATGTTGTTCTTGTCCACAATCTGTGCGAAGGAAACATTCACGCGCTCCGGGAACATGGGATCCTGCTCGATCATCGGACCGACCTGGTCCAGCGGGATGCGGTTCACGTCCAGCACGAAGATCACCACATGGGGGTTGCCCATGGAGACGCAGCTGATCTCGCGCATTTCGCCCGCGAGGAACACGCGGCGCTTCATCACGCGGTCGCCGTCCATCTTCACAGGCACCTGTGCGGGTTCAAAGGCCGGACGACCCATGTCCACCAGCACGGAGTACACCGTATCCTCACGAATGAAGAGCTTGGCCTTCTTCACGCCGCTGCCGGTCTCGATGGTCATCTCGTTCTTGACCACGCGGCCGGACTCGTACAGGTACTTGCACACGCAGCGGGTTGCATTGCCCGCCACCGTGCCCTCGGAGCCGTCGGCGTTGAACATGCGCATCTTGCAGTCCGCCTTCTGGCTGGGCAGGATGAGGACGACGCCGTCCGCGCCCACGCCGGTGCGGCGGTTGCTGAGTCGCACCGCCAGGGACTCGGGGCTGTCAACCTGCTGCTCGAAGCAATCGAAGTAGAGGAAGTCGTTGCCCGTGCCGCGCATCTTCACGAAGCTCAGCTTCTTGGGCGCCTTGCGCATGTTGTTGATGTCCACCAGCTCCACGTTGTCCTGGGTGTAACGGCTGGTCAGCGCGTTGGCCAGGGCAGAGGCGGTGTCCAGGGACGTGAACAGCGGGATGCCGCGCTCCACGGCCTTGCGGCGCAGGCGGACGGAATCCAGCAGCGGATCGCGGCCCTTGACGGAGGTGGAGATGACGTACTGCACCTGGCCCTTCTCCAGCATGCCCACCATGGAGTCATGCTTGACGACCGCGGAGTACACGCCGTGCTGCAGCAGCACGCGGGCAGTACCGGTGGACGCGAAGATGGTGAAGCCCATCTGCGCAAACTTGCGCGCCACGTCCACGACCTCCAGCTTGTCCTTGTCGCGCACGGTGATCAGCACGCCGCCGCCGTTGTGGCGCATCTTGTAGCCCGCAGCGACCAGGCCCTTGTAGATGGCCTCCTGCAGGTTGGTGCCAAGGCCCAGCACCTCGCCGGTGGACTTCATCTCCGGGCCCAGGTGGGTATCGACGTCCGCCAGCTTCTCAAAGGAGAAACAGGGCACCTTGACGGCGAAGTAGGGGCTCTGGCGGTACAGACCGGTGCCGTAGCCCATGTCCTTGATCTTCTCGCCCAGCATCGCGCGGACGGCCAGATCGACCATGGGAACGCCCGTCACCTTGCTGATGTAGGGCACGGTACGGGAGGCACGGGGGTTCGCCTCGATGACGTACACCTCATTGTGATAGACGATGTACTGGATGTTGATCAGGCCCAGCGTGCCCAGCTCGAGAGCGATCTGCTTGGTGACCTCGACGAGGCGCTGATACATCGCGCCGGTGAGGTTCCAGGCGGGATAGACCGCGATGGAGTCACCGGAGTGGACGCCGGAGGACTCGATGTGCTCCATGATGCCGGGAATCAGCACGTCCTCGCCGTCACAGATGGCGTCAGCCTCAGCCTCGATGCCCTTGAGGTACTGGTCGATCAGGATGGGGTTCTCGATGCCCTGGGCCAGGATGATCTTCATGTACTCGACAATGTCGGAGTCCTGATAAGCGATGATCATGTTCTGGCCGCCCAGCACGTAGGAGGGACGCACCAGCACGGGATAGCCCAGCTCATTGGCCGCCTTGAGGGCCTCCTCGGTGGTCATGACGGTCGTGCCCTGCGGGCGCTTGATGCCGTACTTCTCCATCGCCGCGTCGAAGCGCTCACGGTCCTCGGCAGCGTCGATCATATCGGCAGAGGTGCCCAGGATCTTCACGCCCGCGTTCTCCAGCGCATGGGTCAGCTTGATGGCCGTCTGGCCACCGAAGGCCGCGACCACGCCCACGGGCTTCTCGGTGGCGATGATGCCCAGCACATCTTCGGGCGTGAGGGGCTCGAAGTACAGGCGGTCGGCGGTGTCAAAGTCGGTGGAAACCGTCTCGGGGTTGTTGTTGACCATGACCACGTCGTAGCCGGCGTTCTTGAGCATCCAGACACAGTGGACGGAGGCATAGTCGAACTCGATGCCCTGGCCGATACGGATGGGGCCGGAGCCCAGAACCATGACACAGGGCTTCTTCTCGCGCTTGGCGAGGAACTCGCTTGCCTCGTTCTCATCGTCGTAGGTGGCGTAGAAGTAGGGGCGCTGAGCCTCGAACTCACCCGCGCAGGTATCGACCATCTTGTACACGGGGTCGCGGTGCATGGGCACCTTCTCCCCGGAGAGGCGCTCGATGGTCTTGTCCGGGAAGCCCATCTTCTTGGCCTTCAGGTACAGGTCGCAATCGACATTGCCCTCGCTGAGGCGGGCTTCCATGTTCCACAGGTTCTGGAACTTGTTCAGGAAGTACATGTCGATCATGGTGATCTCATGCAGCTTTTCCAGGGACACGCCGCGGGCGATGGCCTCGTACACGGCATACATACGCTGGTCGGTGCAGCGGCCGATCAGGTCGATCAGCTCATCGTCCGTCAGCTCCAGCAGGGACTTCATGCGCAGGGTGTCGCAGCCGATCTCCGCGCCGCGCACGGCCTTCATCAGCGCTTCCTCAACGCTCACGCCGATGGACATGACCTCGCCCGTCGCCTTCATCTGCGTACCCAGGGTGCGCTTGCCGTAGACGAACTTGTCAAAGGGCCACTTCGGCACCTTGGCGACGATGTAGTCCACCGTGGGCTCGAAGCCAGCCAGGGGCTTGCCGGTCATGGCGTTGGGGATCTCGTCCAGCGTGTAGCCGATGGCGATCATCGCGGCGGTCTTGGCGATGGGATAGCCCGTCGCCTTGGAGGCCAGCGCAGAGGAACGGCTCACGCGGGGGTTGACCTCGATAACGGCATACTCAAAGCTGTCGGGGTTCAGAGCGAACTGGCAGTTGCAGCCGCCCTCCACCTCCAGCGCGGACACCATGTCCAGCGCGGCCTTGCGCAGCATCTGATACTCATCGTTGGACAGCGTCAGCGCGGGTGCGACGACGATGGAGTCGCCGGTATGCACGCCGACGGGGTCGATGTTCTCCATCGAGCAAACGGCAATGACGTTGCCCTTGGCGTCGCGCATGACCTCGAACTCGATCTCCTTCCAGCCGGAGATGCACTTCTCGACGAGGATCTGCGTGATGGGCGACAGACGCAGGCCGTTGGCCGCGATCTCGCGCAGCTCCGCCTCGTTCTGACAGATGCCGCCGCCCTCGCCGCCCATGGTGAAGGCCGGACGCACGATGACGGGATAGCCGATCTCCGCCGCCAGCTTGATGGCGTCGGGCAGGTTTTCCACCACGTCGGAGGGGATGCAGGGCTGGCCGATGGACTCCATGGTCTGCTTGAACAGCAGGCGGTCCTCAGCCTTCTCGATGGTCTCGCACTTGGCGCCCAGCAGCTTCACGCCATGCTGATCCAGGAAGCCCTCCTTCGCCAGCTGCATGGACAGGGTCAGGCCGCTCTGGCCGCCCAGGGTGGACAGCAGGGAGTCGGGCTTTTCCTTGATGATGATGCGGCGCAGGGTTTCCAGGGTCAGGGGCTCGATGTAGATCTGGTCGGCGGAGGTGTGGTCGGTCATGATGGTGGCCGGGTTGGGGTTGACCAGCACAACCTCGAGGCCGGCGGCCTTCAGGGCCTTACAGGCCTGGGAGCCGGCATAGTCGAACTCCGCAGCCTGACCGATGACGATCGGGCCGGAGCCGATGATCATAACTTTCTTGAGCGAAGGATTCAGCGGCATTCCTTGTTACCTCCCATCAGCGCAGTGAAGCGGTCGAACAGGGTGTGGGTGCCAATCTTCGTACCATTGTGGAGGCCACCGGTCATGGCGGGCTGGAACTGCACGGAGAACACCGGCATATCCAGATAATCAACGCCCTCGCAGGAGCCATCGTTGCGGTTGATGTAGCGCAGGGAGGCGTTCTCCGGCAGGCTTTCCTTCTCCACCGCATAGCCGTGGTTCTGGCTGGTGATGCCGCAGGTTCCGGTCTTCACGTCCTCAATGGGCTGGTTGCCGCCGCGGTGGCCGTAGGGCAGCTTGACAAGCGCCGCGCCCTGGCTGATGGCAATCAGCTGATGGCCCAGGCCAATGCCCATCACAGGCAGATGCTTGTTCTCCAGCAGCTTGGCGAGCTCCTCGGCCACCTCGTCGCAGTCCGCCGGGTTCTCCGCACCGTTCGTGATGACCACGCCATCGGGGTTCAGCGCCGCGATGGCCTCCGCCGTCACGTTGGCGGGCACCAGGGTCACCGCGCAGCCGCGCTTCTCCAGCTGCTGCACCGTGTCAGCCTTCGCGCCCATGTCCCACAGCACAACGTTGTACTTGCCGGGCTTCTCGGCGGGAACGATGTCCTCCACTCCGGTGGAAGTTTCCGCAGGGATCACCTTCGCGGCCAGCTCGGCGGCTGCAGCGGCGATATCAGCAGGCTTCTCGGTGAGGATAGCGGCATTCATCACGCCCTTATCGCGCAGGCGACGGGTGATGGCGCGGGTATCCACATCCGTCAGGCAGGGAATGCCCTTCTCGATCAGATACGCTTCCAGCGTGCCCTCGCAGCGGAAGTTGCTGGGCTTATCACACAGCTCGCGGCAGACATAGCCGGCCAGGCTGGGCTCAACAGCCAAATCAGCCTCCGGCACCACGCCGTAATTGCCGATCTGCGGGAAAGTCTGCACCACGATCTGCCCCGCGTAGGCAGGATCAGTCAGCGTGTCCATATAGCCCACGACGGACGTCAGGAACACCGCTTCGCCGCAGGACGCCTTCTCAGCGCCGCGCAGCACACCCTCGTAGAGCTGGCCGTCCGCCAGCAAGAGGTAGCCTTTCTTTTCCATGCTGATTCCCTCCTGTATTTACTTCATGCAGGCGACCAGAACGGCCTTCTGCGCATGCAGACGATTCTCTGCCTCATCGAAGATCTCATCGGCGTGGGCCTCGAAGACCTCCTCGGTGATCTCCTCCCCGCGGTGGGCGGGCAGGCAGTGCTGCACCATGCAGCCGGGATGGGCCACCGCCATCATCTCCGCGTTGACCTGGTAGCCCGCAAAGGCCTTCTCACGGGCCGCGCGCTCCTCCTCCTGGCCCATGGAGGTCCACACGTCGGTGAAGATGACGTCCGCGTCCTTGGCGGCCTCAAGGGGCTTATCGGTCATGAAGAACTGGCCGGGGTACTGCTTGACGAACTCCAGGACCTGCGCATCGGGCTGGTATGCCTCAGGGCAGGCGATGGACACGCGCGCGCCGACCTTCAGGAAGCCGACAATCAGCGAGTTGGCCATGTTGTTGCCATCGCCGATGTAGCACATGTTCACATCCAGCGTGCCCTTGTGCTCCCGGACCGTCTGCAGATCCGCCAGCACCTGGCAGGGGTGGCAGAAATCCGTCAGGCCGTTGATGATCGGGATGGAGCCGTACTTGGCCAGATCCTCAACCTCCTGCTGAGCAAAGGTGCGGATCATGATGCCGTCCAGATAGCGGCTCAGCACGCGGGCGGTATCCTGCACGGGCTCACCGCGGCCGATCTGCAGATCGCGGCTGGACAGGAACAGCGCCTGACCGCCCAGCTGGAACATACCCGTCTCGAAGGACACGCGGGTGCGGGTCGAGGACTTCTCAAAAATCATGCCCAGGGTCTTGCCCTTGAGAATCGGGTGCGGGATGCCTGCCTTGTTTTCGGCCTTGAGCTTATCCGCCAGATCCAGCAGCTCGATGATCTCGTCCCTGCTCAGATCCAGAAGCTTCAGCAGATGCTTCATACGGGAGTACTCCACCTTTCCGATATCGAAATATGAATAGAAAACAATGTCAATCCGGGCCGCGGCACACAAAATACAGCGCCCCTGCGCACCCACCCTGCATTATAGCATAGATTAGCAGCAAGGGCAAGTGGAAACCTGCCCAA
>JBGVOA010000549.1:0-2602 GCA_045126095.1 Christensenellales bacterium
ACTACCATGTCACTGTGATGCGCAGGAGCATATGAAAAGGAGCTGTCCCGGTATGGGGCAGCTCCTTTGTGGTGTCAGAGGGTCAGCAGACGCGTTTCACTGGCCATGCCGGCGGGCAGGCCGGCGCCCAGCGCCCAGAGATCCCATGCCCGGCGCTCAATGGGGAACCAGGGGGCGGACGTCAGATCACCGGCGCGTGTCAGCAGGCGCGCGTGGGCGGACAGGCGGGAGATCAGCGGTCTGCACTCCTGCCGGAAGCCCAGCAGCCAGGGCGTGTTGTAGAGCGGCTGCTCCTCCAGCGCCTGATGCGTGATGCCAAGCAGCGCGTGCGTTGCCATGCGGGATATCCGTGCATAGGGATAGCGACGCGTCTTGGCAATGTGCAGCAGCGACTCGCGGGTGCAGGCGGATTGCGCTGCCATGCACAGGCGCTGCTCAATGCCCTCGGATGCGTCCGGCAAAGCGGCATATTCATCGGTGGACATGGTGCGCAGCCGGGCCAGCAGCGCGGTGTCCAGCGCACCGGGGCGGTGCAGATGACTCTGGGAGGCGTGCTCCATCAGGATGGCGAAGGCCTCCGGAGGCATGGCAGCTTCCGCGCTGCGCCAGTCGCCGCGGAGGATCGCACCGCGCAGGGCTGTGGCGGAGGGTGGTGCGCTGTCCAGGGCGGTGGCGTGGTAATCGCCGGTGCGCGGGATTGTGCAGACCTCCAGCTGTGCGCCCAGGCGAATGATCGCGCGGAGATAGCATACAGCCAGAGTGCTGTTGGGCTGGCTCAGCAGCGCGCTGGTACCGGGTACTGCCAAGTCTGCCGAGGCGGCAAGGGCGGCGGGATAAGGAACGCCGCTGGAGACCTGCTCTGCAAGGCGCTGACGGAAAGTCGCTTCCGGCGCCTCAAGGAGCTGCGCGGCTGCCATGAGCGGTTCTGCGTCCGCCGATTCGCTGCCGAAGGAGATCGCGTCGCAGCCCAGCGCATGCAGTGCAGATACCCCGCCCAGGGCAAAGCGCTCCGCATCCCGCACGCTCCAGGCGGCAGGGAGCGCAAAGACGGCGTCCGCTCCGCAGGCGAGCGCCATCTGCGCCCGTGCATGCGGGGAGAGCAGCGCTGCGTCTCCGCGCTGGGTGAAGCAGGCGGACATTACGACCAACACATAGTCAGCCCTGGCGGCCTCGCGCGCAGCCCGCAGCTGATGAGCGTGGCCGTGATGGAAGGGATTGTATTCAGCGATCACGCCGACGATGCGGCTCATGGGGCACCTCCTGCCTTATGCGATAGGACGCAGCGTTCCGCCCACATCAAAGTGGCGCTTTCCGCCGATGAAGCCGCTGTAGGAGAACGTGTTGCCGTCGCAGCGCAGGGCGGTTTCCACCGCACAGCCGGGCAGGATCTCCTGGTTGTAATTCACGGCGAAGGCGGCGAACTCCTGCGTGCGCATGGTATCGACGCCCAGGGCGTTGCAGCACCAGTCTGCATAGCGGGTATTGTTGACGTGGCCGTTCATATCAAGATCGGTGTAAACGGGTAAACGGCTTTCACAGACCGGCTCCCCGCTGCATTCCGCCACGGTGGCGGGCATGCCCATGGGCGGGATCAGGTCGCTGTTGTCGGGCATCATGGCGATGACGGGATCTGGCTTGCACATGCGGCGCTCATGGATGTCCAGCAGCGCCCAAAGGCTGCCCGCACAGCCGATTTCGCTGCCGTCTGAATCACGGAAAATGAAATAGCGCGGGAAAAACCAGCGGCGGTTGGGCATGGGGAAGGTCTCAATGGAGATGCTTTCCCCAAAGCGGGGCCAGCGCTCCATGCGCACCTCCAGGCGGGTCAGCACCCACACCAGGTTGTCAGCCAGGAGCTTCTCGCGGCCAATACCCAGCCTTTCTGCGTGCAATCCGGCCATCTCCTGCATCATTTCCAGCAGTGCACCGGGACGCAGGCGAGCGTTGAGGTCCGTTTGGGCGGCGGCGATCATAAAGTTGGTTTTCAGTGTTTTGAGCATGAAAAAGCCTCCGTTTTGCAATCGGTTGACGCTCTATTATAGCGCATATATCCGACCGGGTGCAAGGGCTGGGGCATCAAAAAGCTTTGATACGCATAAATAACGGCGGACGCACAATGTCGTCCGCCGGGATGGGGTTTCTCAGTTCTCGTTCTTCAGCTCGGCCAGGCACTTCTTGCACACCAGCTTGCCGCGGTAGGGAATAACGTCGCGGGCATCGGAGCAGAAGATGCAGCTGGGGTGATACTTCTTAAGGATGATCTGGTCATCCTCGACGAAGATCTCGAGCATGTCCTTCACACCAATGTCCATGGTGCGGCGCAGCTCGATGGGCAGAACAATGCGGCCGAGGGTATCAAGTTGACGCACAACGCCGGTAGACTTCATGTAGAATACCTCCTGAAAGAAGCGAATGCTTCATAGTAAAGTGATTGGTTATCAAACTAACAACTATATTCTACATATTTCAACAAGTCATGTCAAGGGGTATTTTATATTTTGATATTTGAAATGCTGATGTATACAAAATAATGCGTACATAAGTGAAACGTGCGCGATAGATATACAAAGCGAATAATTGTGCGGTAAGAAGCAGGGGGTGA
>JBGVOA010000550.1:0-12970 GCA_045126095.1 Christensenellales bacterium
TCATAGATGGGCAGCAGCTGCTTGGAGACCGCCTTTGTCATCGGATACAGCCGCGTGCCCTTGCCGCCCGCCAGAATGATGCCCTTCATACCGCGCCCCCTGTTTTTTCTCGCTGTCAGCCCCGCAACACAAAGCGGGGCCGCCTGATATCATCATATCATGCAGCCCCGCAGATTTCAAGGGTTCACCCGGTCATTCCCGCCGGTGGGAACAAGTTTTACAGCTTTGCGCATCAGCCCGCATTCTGCCTCTGGCCCTTCCGGCCAAGCAGGCTCCGGATTTTCCCCAGCACGAAGAAGAACGCCTCGTTCTTCAGCAGCGCGGACAGGAGCACATACGCCGCCGCGCCCGATGCAATCTGCATCAGCAGCCGGAGAATGGGCAGCACGGGCAGATAGTTCATCGCCCACACAAGCGCCAGCATCACCGCGCCGGACAAAAGCGTCTTCCACAGGGTTCTGATCTGCTGCCACCAGGATACGCCCGTCTGCACCCGCACCGCCCTGGTGATGATGTACGCATCCAGCCAGGAGTTGAGCGCATAGCCGATGGCGATCACCAGCACCGAATCAAAGAGCAGCACCGTCACCAGCAGCACCGCAAGCATGATGACGCGGCGCACCATTTCGGTCTTCATGTAGATATCGCTGCGGCCCGTGGCCTTGAGCAGGCTGAGGTTGGTGCTCTTGACCGGCAGCATCAGGTCAGAGAGGCAAAACACGCACATCAGCGGCACGCAGCTGCCCCACTCCGGCCCCAGCAGCATCGGGATCAGCGTTTCCGCCACCGCCGCCAGGCCAAGCATCACCGGCACCACCATGAACATGGACAGCGTCAGCGTCCTGAAAAGCATCCGGTTCAGGCGCTCCGGCTCATCCTGCGCGCGGGCCATCACCGGCAGCATCACCGACTGGATGGAGACGTCCAGCGTGTTGGAAATCACATTGGGGAACTGGAAGCCCTTGTTGTAGTCCGCCAGCTCCGCCGTGGAGTACTTATACCCCACCAGCAGCGTGCGGATCTCGCTGTAGAGGCTGGTCAGCAGCGCGGATACAAGCATCTTCCAGCCGAAGCTGAACAGCACCCGGGCCCGCTGGAGCGAAAACACCAGCTGCGGCCGCCACCTGTCCGCCGCCGCCATGCAGATGGATACGGCGATCACCTGCGCCATCTGGTAGATCACCAGCGCCCACAGGCCAGCGCCCATGAACGCCGCCGCCACGCCCAGGGCGCCGGAAATCACCACGGCCAGGAGGTTGCAGCGCATCATTTCGCGGAAGCGCATTTCCCTCTGCATCTTCGCCGTCTGGATGGAGTTGAACGCGCCGAAGAAGAGCGACAGCGCCAGCACCCGCAGCGGCAGAATCAGCGCATCGCTCTCGTAAAGCCGGGCGATGAGCGGCGCGCCGAAATACAGCGCCACATTCATCACCGCCGCCACGCCCAGGCTCAGGTAGAGCACCGTGCTGTAGTCGGCGTTGCCGGTATCCCTGTTCTGCACCAGCGCGGTGCTCATGCCGCTTTGCACAAAGGTCTGCGCAAGGTTGACAAACACCATCACGATGGCCACCAGGCCATGGAGCTCCTTGGCCACCAGGCGCGCAAGAACGATGCTGATCACCAGGCCCAGGCCCTTTGCCGCCACGCGCTCGATGAACTTGAAGGCGAAGGATTGCGCCACCTTGCTTTCGCTCATTGGGGCACCTCCTCCGGGCTGGCCGCCGCAGCGGCCTGGAAACCCCGCGCAGCCAGCAGCAGCAGGCACAGGCGCATGTGTGGCCAGCCCGCCGTGGTATACTGTCCCGCCAGGGAGATCACAGCCGCAACGATGGCCGGCAGATACGCCAGCAGCACCTCCTGGCGGCTGACGCTTTTGCGGTTCCTGCGGTACATCATCACCAGGCAGATGGACACAAGCACCAGCCCCAGCAGGCCCCAGCAGATCAGGATATCCGTGATGCTGTTGTGCGGCACGTTGTCGATGGCGGGATCAACCACATTCTGATACGAGCCGACGCCATAGCCGAACAGGAAGCACCACGGGGAGCTGCTCCACTCCTTGAGGTATCCCACCAGCAGATCCGAGCGACCGTTGGTGATGTCCGCCTGATTGATGAAGCGGTTGGACGCCGCAGCCACAATGCCCGGAATCAGGTTCACCACCACCACGATGACCGCCACCATGCCCGCAAAGATGACAATCCCCTTCCGGATGCGCCCCTTGCGGATCACCGTGACCCAGTAGTAGACCACAAACGCGCCGATGACCGTCAGCAGGCCCGTGCGGGATCTGGTCATCAGGAGCAGCATCAGCGCATAGGCAATCAGCGCCGCAGACGGAAGCCTGGGCAGAAAGCCCTTGTCCATATACGTCAGCAGAATCGCCACGCCCACCGCCAGCATTCCGGCCAGCTGGTTGGCATTGTAGGTGGTCTGCATGCCGCTGGCGACAGCCGTCACCGTCTTGCCCATGCGGATGTACTTCGTTCCCGTCAGCAGGGTCATAAAGCCGTTGATGCGGATGGTCAGGATCAGCGTGATCGTTCCGCCCAGCAGCACGCCCCACAGATAACACAGCATGGCGCGGCGGTAGTGCTCCGGGCCGGCGTTTTTGCTGTACCACATAACCGGCAGCAGGAACACCAGCATCCGGGTTACATAATCATAGATCAATTCCACCAGCCCCTGGGTGGAAAACAGCGCCGTATTGATCAGCTGCAGCAGCATGCATCCCAGCGTGGCGCACAGCAGCCCCGCATGCAGCTTCACCCCGCCGCTGCGGAAAAGCTTCAGGCCGGTCAGCGCCAGGTAGACAATCCTGATCTCGTTGTGCGGCACCGTCAGCGCAGTGGTGAAGAAGTACATGCCCATGGCGGAGCCAACGTCCAGGAACAAAAACGCCAGGCCGCAGACCGCCGTCAGAAGAATATCGGGGAACCCGACCCCGGCGATATCGCGCAGAACGTAGAAGGCCGAGAATACCGCGACCCAGACCGCCAGCTGACGCCCCATCCCGGGTCGTCTTCGCCCCAGCGAAGACAGCACAGCGCTTTTCTGCGCCGTGATCGTCCCTTTTTTCATACCCGCTCCTTACCTGCCGCTGACAATGTCAGCGATGTACCGGCGATACTGCGCCGCAATGCTCTGCCCGCTGTGGGTGCGGCGGATGTCCACCGCATTGGCGGACAGCCTCTGCGCCAACGCCGGGTCGTCCGCCACCTCCGCCATGGCCCTGGCCAGCGCCTCCACGTCCTCCACCGGCGTCAGCAGACCGTTTTCATGGTCGCTTATCAACTCCGCCGGGCCAAAGTCACAGTCCGCTGAAATGCAGGGGAGTCCGCAGGCCATGGCCTCCATCAGCGCATTGGGCATGCCCTCGTAGCGGCTGGCCATCACGAACATGCCCATATCCGCCACCTGGTGCATCACATGGAGGACGTTGCCATGCAGGGTAACACGCTCCTGCAGGCCAAGCTCCGCAATCTGCTTTTCCAGCGCCGGACGGAGTGCACCCTCACCATAAATGTGCAGGCGATGCGCCGGATGCGCTCTGCCAAAGGCGGCAAAGGCCTGCAGGAGCAGGTCGTAGCCCTTCTGCTCCGCCAGGCGACCCACGGCGCAGATATCCTGCTGGCGGCGCTGCGCAAAGGGCGTGATTTCGGCGGGGAGGATCTCCTCGAACACCCCGTTGTGGATCACGCAGCCGATCCTGCGCAGCCGCTCGCTGAAGCAATGGGACACGCGCTCCGTCTGAAAAATGAAGCCATCCACCCGGGGCAGCAGCAGATCATACTGCAGCTGCTCCAGGCGGCCGTACCGCTCCATCCGGGGGTTGGCCCGTTCTGAGGCGATGAGCCTGAACCTCCGCCCGAAGGGAAAGGCGTACTGCAGCAGGATTGTTCCGCGCTTGCGCATGGTCACCACCGCATCGTACCCGCCGGCCTTCACCTGCCTGCGCAGCGCACGGATGAGCTTCACATTGCGCATCAGGCCCTGCAGCTTGTTGGCGGACTTGCCCGCCAGGCCCAGGCGCACATGGCGCACCCGCTCATCCAGCGGATACTCCGAGGCCCCGTTGTCCTTGGTGATGATATGCACCTCGTCGCCCTGGGCGCAGAAGGTGTTGGCCAGCGACGCGATCACCCGCTCTGCGCCTCCGCGCTTCATGCTGCCAAAGAAGAATGCGATTTTCATTATCCAACCTCGCTATCGGGATGCTCCCGCTGCAAAAGCCTGATACGCCCCGCGCTCAATGCCTGCCGGTGGGCAGGGTGATCCAGCTGCCGAAGACGTCATCCCATTGCTCAGGCTCAAAGGGCTTCATGCCGCTCCAGTGATAAAAGGTGAGTTCACCAAAAAAGACCCGGCCCTCCACCTCATACAGATCCACCCGCACATGGGGGAGCCCCGCGGAGAGCGTTTCCGCCAGATGCCGCATCAAGTCAAACTGCACTGGCTTTTCCGGCAGCACATCGGCGTTAGGATGGCCATTGCGCACATCCAGGTGCTTGAAATCCATATCGAAAAAGTCAAACTTGGTTTCGGTCCCCGGCTTATAGCGCTCGGAGGCGATAAAGAGGGCCTTCGCCTCACCGTCAAAGCAGAAAAATTTATAATCCCGCAATTCGGCGGTTGCGCCGTCCTGCATGTATTCTTCGGCGATGATGCACGGCTTGACGTCCTTATAGGGCCATTCGCGGCTGGATGCATAGTAATTCCGCTTCAGGCAGCGCCCGATCTTCGCACGGGCCGCCGCCAGATCCAATTCCGCCTTGTCCCGGCAGATGACCAGCCCGCCGGAATCGTGGGTGCATTTGAGCACGAACTTTTCCGGCAGCGCGTCAAAATCGATCTCGTCGAAGGAATCCCAGGGGCCGCCCACCAGCGGGATCAGATACTCCCCGCCAATGCGCTCCGCCACATACCGGCGGACGGCGTACTTGTCCACCAGCTGCGTGTAGAGGGGGCGGCGGTCATGGAGCTTGAGCCACTGCAGCTTTTCGTTGTAGGTGCGCGGGGTCTTCAGGTCAGGCCACCTTTTCATCTTGCCCCGGAACAGCAGCCTGAGGTACATTTCATCCGGCGCCCAGCCAAGCAGCTTTTTCCGGGCCATGCGGGTGATGAGATATCCCAGCGGGTCCGCCCGCAGCGCCTTCATGTTCATCGCGATATCATCCTTTCCCGCCATCGGCGGACGCAGGCAGCGTGATCCAGCTGCCCAGCTGCTCATCCCACTCCCGGGGCGTGAAGGGCGCAAACCCGGCATCGGAATAGAAGGTGAACTCCGAAAAGTACACGCGCCCGTCGATCTCATAAAAATCCGTGCGGATAAAGGGGAGGCCCAGGTTCAGCCGCTTCGCCAGGGTCAGCATGGTCTCCAGGCACTCAGGCCTCTCCAGCGGCACGGCGCTGTTGGGATAGTTCTGCCGCATTTCGAGCAGCTCCCATTCCGGGGTGAAGTAGTCGATGGACTCCTGCGGCGTTTTGTCATTCTGAATGGTCTGGATCAGGCGCGGCTCACCGTCGAAATTCAGGATCTTGTACACCGGCAGGCAGCTGGACTGCGCCGCCTCCATGTACTTCTCCGCGATGATGCGGGGCTTCACGTCCTTATACGGCCACTCGCGGCTGGATACAT
This sequence comes from Christensenellales bacterium, assembly GCA_045126095.1. Taxonomy (GTDB): domain Bacteria; phylum Bacillota; class Clostridia; order Christensenellales; family Aristaeellaceae; genus UBA11524. The sequence goes on from JBGVOA010000550.1 coordinate 5,639, forward strand.
AGTAGTTCCGCCTCAGGCTGCGTTCAATCTTCCTGCGCGCCGCCTCCACGTCCAGCCCGGCCTTGTCCCGGCAGATCACCAGCCCGCCGGAATCATGGGTGCATTTGAGGACGAACTGCTCCGGCAGCGCGTCAAAGTCGATCTCGTCGAAGGATTCCCAGGGGCCGCCCACCAGCGGGATCAGGTACTCCGTGCCAATCTGCTCCCCGATGTACCCGCGGACGGCGTACTTGTCCACCATCTGCGTGTAGAGCGGACGGCGGTCGTGCAGCTTGAGCCACTGCATTTTCTCATTGAAGGTGCGCGGCGCCTCCAGGTCGGGGCTTTTCCCAAGGCGAATGCGGTACATCCTTTTCAGGAACTGCTCGTCGGACATCCATTTCAGACAGCCTCTGCTGGACAGAATCGTCAGGCGGGCATGGGGGTCACGGAAAAAGGCCAGCACGTTTTTCATTTTCGGCAAGGGGCATCTCTCCCGTCAGATTTATTCGTTCCCTTTGGCACAGGCGCTCGTCACCACGTCCTGCCACAGGCCGTAGATCCTTTCAGGCGCGAGGGTCTGGCGCACCTGCAGGGCGTTTTGCCCCAGGGCCTGCGCCAGCTCCCGGTCGGACAGGATGCGCCCGATGGCCTCCGCCATGCCTGCCTCGTCGCGGGTGGGGATCATAAGGCCGTTTACGCCGTCCTCCACCAGGCAGCGGGCGCCGCCGCCGTCGCAATCCGTCGCCACGCAGGGCAGCCCCTGGGCCATGGCCTCGATCAGCGCGTTGGGCATGCCCTCATAGTCGGAGGAAAGAACGTACATGCCCGCACGACGCAGCCGCTGGGGCATATCGTCCACATGGCCGGGGAAGTCCACGCGGTCCGCAACGCCCAGCTCCCGCGCCAGCGCCTGCAGCTCCTCCAGCAGCCCGCCCCGGCCGTAGATCACCAGCCGGTGCTCCGGATGCGCCGGCGCAATGCGGGCAAAGGCGCGGATCAGCAGGCCGAAATTCTTCTGCGGACAGAGCCGGCCCACGCTGACGATGGTCTTTTCGCGCTCGCCCTCCACAGGAGCAGCCAGGAAGGCGGGGTTGATGGCATTGGGGATGATCACGCCGGGGACGTCGCCCAGATGGGGCAGATACCATCCGCGGACGGTCTCGGTCTGGAACACCCAGGCGGCAGCACGGGGGCAGAGCCTGCGCAGCAGCTGCTGGAACAGGCGCTTGTACCGCGTGGGCTCGCCGCGCTCGGCTGCGATGATGCGCGCCTTTGTCAGTCGGGACAGGGCCAGCACGAGGATCGTGGGGATGGGCAGCATCACGATGCAGGCGTCCATCGGCTGCGTCCTGAGATACTTGTGCAGGCGCGGAAGCCGCCGCAGCAGATTGAAGATGCTGACCGTGGATTTCTCCCGCGCCGAGAGGAGGGTGGTGCACACGATGCTTTCATCCAGCACCTCGCAAGGGGGAACCTCATCGAAGGTCAGCATCCCAACCTCCCAGCCGGCCCGGGCGAAGTGATTCGCCAGGTTGCACGCAACGCGCTCTGCGCCGCCGCCGGAGAGCTTGCTGATCACCAGCGTCACTTTCATGCAGCGCCTCCTCCTTTCCCGATCATTGCTCACTTCTGCTTTTCCGGCAGCCTGATCCAGCTGCCCAGCCGCTCATCCCATTCCGGCGGATCAAAGGGCACCATGCCGCTCCAGTGGTAGAAGGTCATCTCACCGAAGTACACACGGCCGTTGACCTCGTACAGATCCACCCGCACATGCGGGATGCCCTGGGACAGCTTCTGCGCCAGCTCGCGCATCAGCCCGAACTGCGCAGGCTTTTCCGGCGGCACAGCGGCATTGGGGTGGCCGTTTCGCAGGTCGAGGTGGTTGTAATCCATGTCAAAGAAATCGAACTTGGTTTCCTCGCCCGCCGTCTGACGGTCGGAAGCCACGAAGAGCATTTTCGGCTCGCCGCCAAAGCAGAAGAACTTGTAGTCCCGCAATTCGCTCGTGGACGCATCCTCCATGTAGGCCTCGGCGATGATGCGGGGCCGCACGTCCTTGTAGGGCCATTCGCGGTTGTGATAGTAGAAATTCTGCTGAAGGCTCTGCGCAATGCGTCGGCGCGCCTTTTCCCTGTCCAGCGCGCGTTTGTCGCGGCAGATGAGCAGTCCGCCGGAATCGTGGGTGCATTTGAGCACGAACTTTTCCGGCAGCGCGTCAAAGTCGATCTCGTCGAAGGAATCCCAGGGGCCGCCCACCAGCGGGATCAGATACTCCCCGCCGATCCGCTCCGCAACGAAGCGGCGGACGGCATACTTGTCCACCAGCTGCGTGTAAAGCGGCTGACGGTCGTGCAGCTTGAGCCACTGCAGCTTCTCGTTGTAGGTTGTGGGATGCTTCAGGTCGGGCCACTGCTTCATCCGGCGCAGATAGTTGAGGCGGATGAACATTTCGTCCGGCAATAAGCTCGTAACCCTGCGCAGCACCGATTTCACTGACATACGCATCCCCCTCTCACGTTGCATTTTCAGGCTTCGGAGGCTCCCTCGATGGCCTCGCGCCACATATCCATCACGCAGTCCACCCGGAAGGCTGCCGCGGTGGACGCTGCTCTTTCGCCCATGGCGCGGGCCGCCGCCTTGTCCTCCACCAGGCGCAGCAGCGCATCCGCCAGGGCCTTTTCATCGCCCACGGGGATCAGCACGCCGTTCACGCCGTCCTCGATCACCTCGTCGCAGCCCAGGCAGCCGGTGGCAATGCAGGGCAGGCCCATCATCATCGCCTCCAGCAGGGCGTTGGAAAGCCCCTCGAAGTCGGAGGGCAGCACGAACATTTCCGCATCGGCCATCTGCCGGTGGATATCCGGCACATTGCCCGGCAGCTTCACGCAGTCCCTGAGGCCCAGGGCGTCGATCTGCGCCTGCAGCGTCTCCCGCAGCTCGCCCTCGCCGAAAATGTCCAGCATATACTCCGGATGCCTTTCATGCAGGGCCGCAAAGGCGCGGATCAGCATCGCCTGATTCTTCTGCTTCTTCAGGCGGCCCGCCGTCACGATGCGGCAGCGACGCTGAGCGACGGCGACGGCCTCCACGCCCACGGGGTTGGGGATGATGACGCTGTTGCGGCGCACCTTCTCCGGGAAATAATCCCGCACGCGCCTTGTCTGCAGCACGGTGAGGCTGGAGCGGGCATAGGCCCGGTTGAGCAGCCTCTCCACGATGGGATGATGGTGCGCCGCCACGGGATCGTTGCGCTCGGAGAGCACCAGACGGGTCGGCAGGCCATGGCAGGCCAGATCCGTCACCAGGCAGATCCGCGCCATGAATGCCACCACCACATCGGGCCTGTGCTCCCTGACATATCTGCGCACCCCGCGGATCAGGCGCGGCACCTCCAGGAGCGCCTTGCGGCTGTCGTCAGACAGGTTGACCACCTGCACCCGCTCATCCAGCGGATACTCCACCTGGGCATGCAGCAGCAGCAGGATGCTGACCTCCCAGCCCATCTGGCAGTAGCGGTTGGCCAGCAGGCTGATGACCCTTTCCGCGCCGCCCCGGCCCATGGCGCCGGTCACAAAGGTAATCTTCTTCATACATTATCTCCAGCAGCACAAAACAGCGCTCCGCTCAGCCGCAGGCAGACCTGCCGGCCGGGGAGCCCTCCGCCATTTCCGTTGCCTTCACCACCAGGTCAACAACGATCCGGCGGTCAAACTCGCGTTCCATTTTCGCACGCCCTGCCAGGCCCATTGCGCGGCGCGCGGCCCAGTCAAGCTGCATAAAGCGATCAAGCGCGCCGATCAGCGCCGCCTCGTCCTTCACAGGAACGATGTAGCCGCTCACGCCGTCGTCCACCGTTTCGCGGCAGCCGCTGCGGTCGGTAGCGATGATGGGGCGGGCGCTGGCAGCGGCCTCCAACAGCACATTGCTCATGCCCTCCGGATAGTAGGAGGGGTGCACCAGGCAGTGCGCCTGGCGGAAGTAGGGCACCATGTCCTTCTGCTCGCCATGGTTGAGGATGCAGCCCTCCGCCTGGGCGTCGCGCAGGATCTGCATGTACCTTTCATCGTCGCACATGCCGCAGATGTGGAATACCGCGTCCGCATATTTTTCACGGATGGCCCTGGCAGCGTTCAGATAAAGGTCGATGCCCTTTTCCTTCATCGCGCGGGCCACATAGAGGAAATGGACGGCGCCCTCCGGCGGATATTCCTCCGCCTGATGCTGCTGCAGGTTGACGCCCGAGCCGGGCAGCATGCAGACCCGCGCCCTTTTCGGCAGCATCCCCCTGTCGCGGAAGAACTGCAGGTTCTCCTCGTTCTGGAAAAAGATGCACTCCGCGCCTGCCACGCCCCATTTGTACAGCCGGGTGGTAAGCGCCTGCATCCGTCCGGGGTTTTCCACCGCCGTGCCCAGGCCGGTGACGTTGGGCAGGTGCCGGAGCCGGAGCATACGGCAGACCAGCCCGCCATACGCGTTGGGCTTGATGTTGTTGGTCAATACCGCATCCGGCCGCAGCCGCCTCAGGAGCCGCCAGTAGGTCCCCAGCAGCTTCAGATCGCCAATGATGCTCGTCCCGCGCCGGGGCGTGTCCACGTTGATCACTTCCGCGCCCATCGCCTCCAGCTCCTCCCGGAAGGAGCGCGCCTGCGTCAGCAGCGTCACCCGGTGACCATCCGCCAGCAGCCGCTGGATGATCTCCCGGCGGAGATTGTAGATAAACGTCGTGTCGTTGGCGATCAGCACAACATGCATGCCATCAGGCTCCCTTCTCCTCGCCCCGGGAGGTGGCGCTGTCAAAGCCCTCCACCACGCCCGCACCGCCAAATATCTTCGGGATCGTTGCAAAAAGTATCTTGATATCCATCCACAGGTTGAAATGTTCCAGATAGCGCACATCCCAGTGCACCTTTTCCGCAGGGGTCACCGTATCGCGCCCGTTGATCTGCGCCAGCCCCGTCACGCCGGGCCGCACATTGTACACGCCAAAGCGCGTGCGCATCTCATGGAGCTCATACTCATCGGAGATCAGCGGCCGCGGCCCCACCAGGGACATATCGCCCGCCAGCACATTGATCAGCTGGGGCAGCTCGTCAATGGAGAACCGGCGCAGCACCTTGCCGACCCGGGTGATGTACTTGCCCGGATCGTCGATCTCCATGGTGGACATATATTTGGGCGTGCTCATCTTCATCGAGCGGAACTTGTAGATCTGGAAGCGCTTGCCGCCCCGGCCCACCCGGTATTGCCGGAAGAACACAGGGCCCGGATCGTCAATATAGATCACCAGCATCACAAGCAGAAGCGGAATCAGCAACACCATAAGCCCCAGAAGGGTAAAGACAATATCGAGCCCCCGCTTGAAGAAACGGTACTTTTTCCCGCTGACGTCCACATACTCCAGGTCAGCCACTTCCGTTTCCCCGATCAGCGCATGCAGATTCTCCGCATGCTCCATCTTCTCCAGGACCTCTCTGGATATCTCAAACCCAACCGTGGCATTGTTCTCCTGCGGATTGGTCTGCATCGTTACTCTCCTCATCTTTTCGTCCCCGATCCCATCCGCAGCAGCTTCCCGCAGGGGAATGCTCCGCTTGCGCGCCGGGAGCGTCGGACCAGCAGTCCACATATATGACAAAATCGTCACATGTGTATAGCTTGACAACTATACATTATCACACTTCAAATTTTGCGTCAACACAAAACAGCTGATCACCGCTCCCCATCCTGCTTTTTTGCGTTTTTTCGCCCACTCCGGACGCGCCGCACCCGCCCTGCGCAAACGCGTCTGTGCCCGTCCGCCAGTGCTATCAGCGCCCGTCCGCCGCATACCCTGCGGCAGGAACAATCATGCAGAAACGGAGGGATGGGCATGTTTCCACTGGGAACACTCCTGCACGAATGCCTGTTTTTTCTGGGCTACATCACCGGACGGTCGGAATTTCCCAAGCAGCTGCCCCGCGCAGAGGAAGAGGCCCTTGTGGCCCGCATGGCCCAGGGCGAAGAGGAGGCCCGCCAGCTGCTCATCACCCACAACTTGCGCCTGGTGAGCCACATCGCGCGCAAATACACCGTGCCCGGCTATGGCCCGGACGACCTGATCTCCATCGGCGTGATCGGGCTGATCAAGGCCGTGGGCAGCTACAAGGCGGACTGCGGCACCTCCCTGGGAACGTATGCGGCCAGGTGCATCGCCAATGAGATCCTCATGACCCTGCGGGCCAGCCGCAAGCGCCAGGGGGACGTTTCCCTGCAGGACCCGGTGGGCACGGACGGCGAGGGCAACGACGTGACCTACATGGACATCCTGGGCACAGAGCCGGACGCAGTGGAGCAGGACGTGATCCGCCGGGTGACGCTGGAAAAGGTGCAGGCGGTGCTGGGAAGCCTCCCGACCCGGGAGCGACTGGTGCTGGAGATGCGCTACGGCCTCGCCGACGGGCAGCAGCACCCACAGCATGAGGTGGCCAGGGTACTGGGGATTTCAAGGAGCTATGTTTCCCGCGTGGAAACGCGCGCAGTGAAGATGCTCCGGGAGGCGGTGGGGGAGGCCGGCGCCGCACGGCCCTGACGTATGGGCCGGAGGTGACAAGCACGCGCCGCAGCCCCCGCACACAGGACATTTCCCCAATCCGCCGTGAACAGCCCCTCCACCGCCGCAAACGCCCCCTCCCGCCCTTGCCAAGCCCTCTCCGCATGTGCTATAATAGATCATCCAATACCGTTCACGCCATCACCACGATAGAAAGAAGGCTTTACCATGGAACACCACAACCCCCTGCTCAACAGCACCCCCGGCGAGAAGAAATTCATCACCATGGGCGAGATCATGCTGCGCCTGACCCCTCCGAACTATGAGAAAATCCGCATGGCGACCAACTTCGGCCTCTCCTACGGCGGCTCCGAGGCCAACATCGCCCTGGCCCTGGCCAACCTGGGCGTGGACAGCACCTTCTTCTCCGTCGTGCCCAACAACTCCCTGGGCAAGTCCGCCGTGCGTTCCCTGCGCTCCAACGATGTGCACTGCACGCCCATGATCCTCTCCACCCCCGAGGAGACCCCCACCCACCGCCTGGGCACCTACTACCTGGAGACCGGCTACGGCGTGCGCACCTCCAAGGTCATCTACGACCGCAAGCACTCCCCCCTGACCGAGTATGATTTCTCCAAGGTGGACCTGCACGCGCTGCTCAAGGGCTACGACTGGCTGCACCTCTCCGGCATCACCCCCGCCCTGGCCCCCAACTGCCGCCAGCTGGTGCTGGATATGCTCAAGGTTGCCAAGGAGCTGGGTATGACCGTCTCCTTCGACGGCAACTTCCGCTCCACCCTGTGGACCTGGGAGGAGGCCCG
>JBGVOA010000551.1:0-4151 GCA_045126095.1 Christensenellales bacterium
CGGCCACATCGCGGATGGCGTCGATGATGCGCGTCTCCGGGTCAAGCGCGGGGCAGTGCTGGGCAAAGTAGCCGATTTTGACCGTCTCGCCCTTCTCAATCAGGCCCGAGGCCGGGGGCAGCTCCCCGCACAGCGTCCGCAGCAGAGTCGTTTTGCCTGCGCCGTTGCCGCCCACGATGCCCACGCGGTCGTCGCGCAGCAGCGTGTAGCTGAAGTCGCGGATCAGCGTGTTGCCGCCGATGGCCACGTCCAGATGATCCCAGCTGACGACCTTCTTGCCCAACCTGCTGGCAACGGATTTCATCACCAGCTCCTGCTCAGGCGGGGCCTCCTTCACGGCCTCCGCGACGGCCTCGAAGCGCTGAATGCGCCCCTTCTGCTTGGTGGAGCGGGCGGGTGCGCCGCGGCGGATCCAGGCCAGCTCCTGCCGGTAGAGGGATTTGTTCTTGCGCAGGGTTGCGGCCTGCATCTCCTCGCGCTGGGCCTTCTCCTCGAGGTAACCGGAGTAGGCGCAGTTGTACACGTCCACCGTGCCCTCACCGACGTTGAAGATGCGGGAGAAGGCACGCTCCAGCAGATACCGGTCATGCGTGACGACGATGAGCGTCTTGCGCCACTTGAGCAGCCGGTCTTCAAGCCACTGCGCCATATCGAGGTCGATGTGGTTGGTGGGCTCGTCCAGCAGCAGCACGTCGCTCTCCCGGCAGAGCACGCCTGCCAGAGCCACGCGCATCTTCTGCCCGCCGGAAAGCTGGCGGACGGGCTGCTGCAGGTCGGTAAAGCCCAGCTGCGTCAGGATTGTCTGCGCCTCGTAGGCTGCGGCGGACGTGTCCTCGCCGGGGCGCGCCGGAAGGTAGGTCAGCGCAGCTTGGGTGATCGTGTCCTCCGGGTTCAGCACGGGCGTCTGCGGCAGGTAGGCAACGGACATGTTTCGCTGCACGGTGATGGCGCCCTCGTCCGGCGATTCGACGCCTGCCAACAGCCGCAGGAATGTGCTCTTGCCGCTGCCATTGCGGCCCACCACGCCGATGCGGTCGCCATCGGAGATGGTCAGGTTGGTGTGGTTGAAAAGCATCTTCTCAGAATAGAAGATGGTCACGTCATTAAAGGAAAATGCGCTTGCCATTGGGATGCCCCTTTCTGTTCAGACAGGGACATTATACCACAGCTATGCGCCGATGGCAATCAATGCAGAAGGGTAATCTGCAACTTGAAGAATACAGAAACAGCGCCATACAGGCGTTCATGTATTGGCGTAGGACGGCGCGGGGTTGTAGAAGCAGTGGTTGCCGATGCGAATCTGGAAATACCCCACGCTTGAGGGGAAATTGTTGCGGCAGGTGGGGGAGTACGGATTGTAGAACCACAGCGACTCCCACAGGTTAGCCAGGCGGTTGCCTGCGATGGCCCAGTTGGCGATGTCGTAGTGGATCTGCTGCGGGTTCATGTTGTACACGTTTTGCAGGTTTTGCCGTCCGCCCAGCTCAGTCCGGGCGCAGTTGAATTGTCCCGGCGCGAATATCACTTCGCGGATAGAATTATAGCGGCCGTATTCGCCCACGCGGGTGCGCACGCGGTTCATTACCACCGAGGCCACAGCCCGCATGCCATTGTCTCCTTCGCCGCCCGCTTCGCACTGGATCAGCCGCGCGAAAAGCTCAAGCTCCGTCATTGATCGGTCACCTCCATGCCATGTCCTATGCGCCGCGCGATGATTTTACAACCGGAACGATTGAATTCGCATGTCCGATGTGGTATAATGTCAGCAATGCTATTTTTTCGGAGGCTGAATGCCATGAAACGACTGCTGACGCTGCTCTGCACGCTGCTTCTGCTTTCTACCTGCGCTGCTGCCCAGGAGCCGGAGACGATCACGATCTCCTTTATCGGCGACTGCTCTATCGGCGATTCCCTTCAGTATCGGGACTACACCATCAGCTACCACTCCACCATCCGCGAGCAGGGGCCCGAATGGCCCTTTTCCCTGGTGGAGGACGTGCTGAAGGCAGACGACCTGACGGTGGCGAACCTGGAGGTGGTGCTGACCACCCACACGCAGACCCGTCAGAAGAAGGATCACAACCTGATCGGCGACCCGTCCCATACGGCGGTGATCCAGGCGTCCGGCATTGATGTGGTCAACACCGCCAACAACCACGCCTGGGACTTTAAGGCCGTGGGCTATCACGATGCGCTATCCCACCTGGATGCGGCGGGCATCCCGCATTTCGGTTCCCTCTACACCGGCACGGCGGACGGCAGCGATGTGTGTCCTGTTCTGGATGTGAACGGCGTGAAGGTTGGCTTTGTGGGCTTCAGCTATCCGCAGGAGTACGACAAAAAACGCATCACCAACCGCGTGGCCCAGCTGCGCGAGCAGGGTGCGCAGATTGTGGTGGTCAGCCTGCACTGGGGCACGGAGGAAAAGACGCAGCCCAGCTCTGGCCAGGCAGCTTATGCACGTTACTGCATCGACGCGGGAGCGGACGTGGTCTACGGGCATCATGCGCACATCCTGCAGTCCGTGCAGTTTTATAAGGGCAAGCCCATCTTTTACAGCACGGGCAACTTCACCTTTGGCACCATGAGCCATGTCGACCCGGATACGGGCGTCTTCCAGCTGACCTATGAGGTGGTGGATGGAGAGCCGGTGCTGCGCCGCTTCAGCGTGGTGCCTTGCCGCACCCAGGGCAGCGGTGATTATCGTCCCTACATCCTGACGGACGAAAGCGAATGCCGCGAGATGCGCCGCAAGCTGGTGCACAAGTCCCGCATTAAGAACATGACGACTGTCACGGAGTTCTTCATCGAAAACGGCTATATGGATTTTGTGGACGGCATTGCCGTCGGCGAATAAACAAGAGGCGCGTCCCCGGATGGAAGGGGACGCGCCTCTTTGTATGCGCTCAGCGCAGACCGCGGCGGCTTTCGCGCAGCACATTGCGGTAAGCGTTGAAGTTGTCCAGCACGCGGCCGCAGCCAAGAACGATGCTGGTCTGCGGATCCTCTGCAACGCCGCAGGGGGTGCGAAGCTCGGTGTAGATAGCCTCAGGCAGGCCAGCGAGAGCAGCCGCACCGCCGGTGAGGACGATGCCGTCCTCGAAAATATCGGAGGCAAGCTGCGGGGGGGTGCGCTCCAGCACGTTGCGGATGGCCTCCACCAGATCCTCCACGGGCTTGCGGAGGGCTTCGTAGATTTCGCTCGCGTGGATGGTCTCCGTCTTGGGCAGGCCGTGCAGCAGGTTGCGGCCGGTCACATCGTAGGTCATGTCGCCCACCGGGGGTACCGCGCTGCCGATGGTGATCTTGACCTCCTCGGCGGTGCGCTCGCCAATGAGCAGGTTATGCTTCTTGCGCAGGTAGTTGATGATGGCCTCGTCGAAATAGTCGCCGCCGTAGCAAACGCTGGCCGCCTCGACGATCTGACCGGAGGCCAGCACAGCGATATCCGTCACGCCAGCGCCCATGTCAACGATCATGCAGCCGTAGGGCTTGTAGAAGTCCATACCCACGCCCATGGCGGCGGCGATGGGCCGCTCCAGCAGCTGCGTGCGCTTCACGCCCGTATCGTAGAGGATGCTGACAAGGCTGCTCTTGTCGCTGTCGCCGATGCCGGAGGGGACGGACAGCACCACGCGGGGCCGTGCAAAGAAGCGTTTGCCGATAATGCTGCCCATAAAGTGGCGCAGCATGGTGTTGGTCAGCTCCAGGTCGCCTACCATGCCCTGGCGCAGAGGGCGCACAGGCAGGATGTTGCCGGGCGTGCGGCCGATCATGCGATAGGCGTCCGTACCCACAGCCACCACCTTCTTCGTCGTCCGCTCAATGGAAACGACGGCGGGCTGGCGCAGCACGATGCCCTTGCCCTTCTGATAAATCAGCACGTTGGACGTACCCAAGTCAATACCAAGATCGCTTACTCGCGCCATGATTGCTAAACTCCCAATCCATAGAAAATAGACGGTGTGAACACACACCTTGATCCATTATAGCATCATTTCGGCAAAAGGTAAACACTTTTTTCATGCAGGCTGAAAAATCCTGGCGGAAGCTGTCGTGAGCTGCGACGGGCCGGCATGCGTTTTGCAGAGATTTTTGCATGACGGGGGTATGGAATCCCCTTGGAGAATAGGATGCTGCATGATGTGAAT
>JBGVOA010000552.1:0-10315 GCA_045126095.1 Christensenellales bacterium
CGCCGGCGCGTTGAACGCCCTTGCGGAGGGCCACGCCGGCGCCGGAATCGCCCGTGCCGACGGCCACGCCCGCACCGAGCACACCTGTCCTGACGGTCACGCCCGCACCGAGCACGCCTGTCCTGACAGCTACGCCCGCACCGAGCACGCCCGTGCCGACGGCCACACCCGCACCGGCAACACCCGTGCCTACAGCCACGCCCGCACCGGAAACGCCTGTGCCGACGGCCACACCTGCGCCGAGCACACCCGTGCCGACGGCCACGCCCGCACCGAGCACGCCTGTGCCGACGGCCACGCCTGCGCCGAGCACACCTGTCCCGACGGCCACGCCCGCACCGAGCACGCCCGTGCCGGGCACGCCTGCGGTTGTGTCCACACCGGTTGCACCGGAAACGCCCGTGCCAACGGCCACGCCGTCCCCTGTGTCTGCCATGGATTTCGAGGCCCTGCGGAAAATCATCCCCGACATCCGGGGCTGGATCGTCATCGAGGGCACGAACATCAACTACCCCATCGTGCAGGGGCGGGACAACGCATTTTACCTCGATCATCTGCCTGATGGCACCCCCAACCGCGCGGGCTCCATCATGCTGGACGCGGATAACGCGCCGGACTGGCACGATGACCTGAACGTCCTCCATGGCCATCGTATGCGCACGGGAGACATGTTCGGAAGCCTGTCCGCCTTTGCGGAGGCCGACTACGCCCGCGAGCACCTGGCGATGTGGCTCTTCACGCCCCAGGGGGATTACCGGATCGAGCTGATCGCGGCCTGCACGGTGGACGGAAAGGCCCTGGGCTTCCCCACGAATTTCCGGGATGACGCGGCCTTTGCGGCCTATGTGAACCAGCTGGTGCGGCGCTCCGCCTATCAGCCGGAGACGCTGCCTGCCCGCGAGGATCGGCTGGTCATCCTGTCCACCTGCGCCTATACCTTCGATAACGCGCGCTTCGTGCTGCTGGGACGGCTTGTCCCGCTGACGCCCTGATGCGCCTGCCTCCCGGCTTCCGGGAGGTTTTTTCGTGCAAGGGGGTTGACGGTGGGGAGATCGGGGCTGTCAGTGCCCGCGGCGTCGCGGATCGCCGGGGTCGCTCTACGCAGCCGGTGCTGCATCGCTTCACCCACGTGGGGCGCAGCGCGGAGGGCTCTTTCAGCGGGGAGAGCCCTTCGTTTTTCTTCATCCACCGTTCACAGCGCTGTGGTACCCTCCGAATGCCCCGTATGCGGGCGTGTGCCGCATTCTGTTCTTGCGCGATGGGCATAAATATGCTATTGTATAACGTGAGAAAGGATGCGCTGCATGTGATGAGTTACAGAAACAACGAGCCGGAAATGCAGGCGGAGCAGCCGCGCCGTCGGCTGGAGCCGGAGGATATCATGACCCTGCTGGGCATGGTGTGGCTGGCGGTGTTCCCCTTCTGGCAGGATGGCAGCTATTCGCATATCACCCGTGCAAAATGGGTGGGCATGCTGATCCTGCTGGCGGTGACGGCGGTGGGCACGATGTGCGCGCTGGCGCTGCGCGTCCGTCAGGGGAAAACGCTGCGCTGGGGCTGGCCGCAGGCGGCGGGGCTGGTGTATTTCGCGCTGGTGGCGCTGTCCGCCGTGTATGGCTCCTGGGCGGATCATGCCGGTGCGGACGGGAAGCTCACGGTCATCTGGGGTGCGCACCGGTATGAGGGGCTCCTGACCCAGCTGTGCTACGGAGCGATTTTCCTGTGCATGAGCCTGATGCGGGTGCGGGTGCGTCCGCTGCTGCATGCGGCCTCGGTGGGTTTGGTGGGCTACGGCGTGCTTGTCGGCCTGCAATATGCGGATATCAACGTGCTGGGGCTTTTCCCGCCGGGGACGAGCGTCCGCACGAATTATGAATTCCAGGGCACCATCGGCAACATCGACATGGTGGCCGGGTATGTGGCCATCGTGATAGCGGCGGCGCTGGGCGGCTTTGCCTGGCTGAAGCGGCCCCATCCCCTGTGGCTGGCAGCGGGCCTGATGGGCGCGGCGCTGCTGCTGTTCATGGAGGTACAGTGCGGGCTGATTGTGCTGCTGGCGCTGCTGTTTGCGCTGCTGCTGATGGCGCTGCGCCGTCCGGAATGCCGCTGGCGGGCGCTGCTGACGCTCTGCGGGGTGCTGATGCTGCTGACCCTGCGGCTGCTGATCGGCCTGCCCTGGCTGGACGGCACGCAGGATGTGTGTCTGCGGCTGGATCTCTGGCGATTCGTGCCGCTGCTGGCGGGGGCGTTGCTCCTGGCAGCGGTGTGGGCGCTGTGCAGATGGCCGGGCCGGGCGCTGCATCCGGCGGCAGTGGCGGCCATCGGCCTGGGGCTGGTCATCCTGGTGGCGGCGACGGTGTATCTGCTGCCTGTCCCGGAGGGCAATGGCCTGTGGGAGCTGCGGGAGATCCTTCATGGCCGCCCGCAGGACGCCTTTGGCTCCGAGCGCATCGGCATCTGGCGGATGACGCTGGAGATGAGCCGGGACAGCCTCCTGTGGGGCACAGGGCCGGACGCGTTCCTGCATGCGATGGAGCATCATCAGTGGCTGACGGGCCAGACGGGCGTGCTCTGGCAGCGCTTTGACAATCCGCACAACCTCTTCCTGGCGGTGCTGGTGAACAGCGGCGTGCCGGCCCTGGGGCTGTACATGGTGCTGACGCTGGGCGCGCCGGGCTGCGCGCTGCGGCATGCGGGCCGCGACGAAGAGGAAATGCCGCTGCTGCTGGCGGTGCTGTGCTATATCGCACAGGGGATGTTCACCTTCAGCATCTGCCTGGTGACGCCGATGTTCTGGGCGACGCTGGGCATGCTGACGGGTCAGCTGAAGGAAAGGACCGAGTGACATGAATGATCGTATGATACCGAGCTTTATGTTCAAGCACCGTGCGTGGGAGGCCATCAAGCCCTGGCTGCAGGTGCTGGTGGTGGTGGGCCTGCTGGTGTCGCTGCCGGGGCTGTTGAATGAAACGGCCACGCTGCTTTTGCAGGACGACATGGAGATAGGCGTGATCCACCCGGCGGAGGACGTGCTGAACTACATCGCCCAGCCCCTGCCGGAGGGCGTCACCGAGGAGAGCATCACCCCGGAGCAAAGACAGGAGATGGTGGACGGGCTGCAGCTGCAGCTGGACGCCTTTGCGACCTCCGCCACGGGCTTCATGCGGGAGAAGGGCTGGATGCTGCTGACGGCCGGTGCGCTGGAAATGGTGCTCACGCCGGTGTTCCTGGCGCCCCTCTACGGCGCGCTGCTGGATGCATACCGCGGCAAGGAGCTGACCCTGCCCGGCTCGTTGGCCAAGCTGCGCCGCGGCCCGAAGATGCTGCTGCTCCAGCTGTGGACGGCGCTGCGCATCTGGGTCTGGATGCTGCCGGGCATGGCGGCGATGGTGGCGGGCTCCTTCCTGCCGGGGATCGGCCAGGTGCTGGTGTTTGCCGGCTTCACGGCGAGCATGGTGCTGTGCATCCGCGCGGGGCTGCATTACGCCCTGGCGCCCATTGCGCTGATGGATCGGCCGGATCTGAGCGTCAACGGCTGCATCCGTGCCAGCTGGCAGGTGATGCATACCCGCAAGCTGGAGTACTTCATGCTGCGCATCTCCTTTGTGGGCTGGCAGCTGCTGGTGTCCCTCATCAGCATGCTGGCCGGCAACACGGTGATGACGGTCATCAGCCTGACGCTGACGATGGCGGCCAACATGCTGCTGACGCTGTATGTCAACGGTTCCGTCGTGGCCTTCTGGGACGCCTACGGCGTGCAGCACGAGCATGCGGACCCCAACGCCTACGATCCGCAGGCGCCCTCCCAGGGGGACGAGCTGAACTGACGCCCGCTGAAATGACGGACACACCCTGCTGAAATGCATATCACCCCCGGGGGAAAACGGTTTATGTCCGGCTTCCTCCGGGGGATTTTGCAGGATTTGTGTGTTTGTTATGCATTTTTTCTGCATTTTCTATTGATTTGACGGCAGATGAGGAATATAATAGGGGATGTTCACGGAAAAGCTGCACGGGCGCGGGCGGAAAAAGCAGTCCGCCGGAAATGCAGGCCCGATCAGGAAATATATGCAGGAGGCAACCAAAATGGCACTTACAGTTTCTCATCGTTGTCAGAGCATTAGCCCTTCTCCGACGCTGGCGATTGACGCGCGCGCGAAGGAGATGAAGGCGAGCGGTGTGGACGTGATCGGCTTTGGCGCGGGCGAACCGGATTTCCCCACGCCCCAGTACATCGTCGATGCGGCGAAGGAAGCCCTTGACCTGGGCAAGACCCGCTACACGCCTGCCTCTGGCACCTACGAGCTGCGCAAGGCCATCTGCGACAAGCTGGAGCGCGACAATGACCTGTACTACAAGCCCCAGGACATCGTGGTGTCCTCCGGCGCGAAGCACAGCCTGTACAACGTCTTCCAGGCCATCCTCGATCCCGGCGACGAGGTGCTCATTCCCACGCCCTGCTGGGTGTCCTACCCGGAGATGGTGCGCATGGCCGGCGGCGTGCCGGTGTTCATCCCCACGGATGAAAGCACCAACTTCATCCCCCACAAGAAGGACATTGCTTCCCGCGTCACCCGCCGCACCAAGGCGATGATCATCACCAGCCCCTCCAACCCCAACGGCAGCGTGTGGCCCCGCGAGAAGCTGCAGTTCGTGGCGGACCTGGCGGTGAGCCATCCCTTCTATGTGGTGTCGGACGAGATCTACGAGAAGCTGATCTACGATGGGGAGAAGCACTTCTCCATCGCCAACATCGGCGAGACGATCAAGAACCAGACCTTCGTGGTCAACGGCATGTCCAAGGCGTACGCGATGACCGGCTGGCGCATTGGCTACGTGGCGGGCCCGCTGCAGGAGATCAAGGCGATGGCCTCCTTCCAGAGCCATGCGACCTCCAACCCCAACGCCATGGCGCAGTATGCCGCCATGAAGGCCCTGGAGGGCGGCGACGAGGCCATTGCCCCCATGGTCGCCCAGTTCCAGGAGCGCCGCGACGCGATGGTGGAGAAGATCAACCAGATCCCCGGCCTTTCCTGCCGCAAGCCCCAGGGCGCGTTCTACATTATGATGAACATCAAGCGCATCCTGGGAAAGAGCTATCACGGCCGCGTGATTGAGAACAGCAGGACATTTGCCGAGCTCCTGCTGGCGGAGAAGCATGTGGCGGTCGTGCCCGGCAGCGCCTTTGAGGCCGAGGGCTTCTGCCGCCTCTCCTACGCCGTTGCCAAGGAGCAGTGCATGGAGGGCCTCAACCGCATTGAGGAGTTCGTGGGCGAATTGACGGATGCGCCGTGGTGAACCGGGCAGCGCTGATGCGGCCCCTGAGAGATGACAAATAATGCTCCGGCAGCGCCGGAGGCCTTCCCCCGGATGGCGTATAGCGTCCTCCGGGGGCGGCTTCATATCAATATGTGTGAGGAGGCGGAAGTGAATGCTGAAGTTTGACGAAAAGCAGAACCTGCTGATGCAGGCCCGCTATCAGTATGAATTGCAGGATGTGGCGGAGCCGAACCTGTACCGGGAGGTGTTCGATTATGAATCCATCCCGAAGATTGCGTTCAACATGCGCCATGTGCCGCCGGATATGCCTGAGGAGATCTGGATGACGGACACCACCTTCCGCGATGGTCAGCAGTCCGTCAGCCCGTTCACGGTGGATCAGATCGTGCACCTGTTCAAGCTCCTGAACCGCCTGGGTGGCCCCAAGGGCCTGGTGCGCCAGTCGGAGTTCTTCGTGTACACGGAGAAGGACCGTCAGGCGCTGCATGCCTGTCAGGATCTGGGCCTGAAGTTCCCGGAGATCACCACCTGGATCCGCGCCAACGAAAAGGACTTCGAGCTGGTGAAGAACGAGGGCATCCAGGAGACCGGCATCCTCGTTTCCTGCTCGGACTACCACATCTTCAACAAGATGAAGCTGACCCGCTCCAAGGCCCGCGACAAGTACCTGGGCGTGATCAAGTCCGCGCTGGACAAGGGCATCAAGCCCCGCTGCCACTTTGAGGACATCACCCGTGCGGACTTCTACGGCTTCGTGCTGCCCTTCGCGGAGGAGCTGATGAAGCTGTCGGAGAAATCGGGGATCCCGATCAAGATCCGCGCCTGCGACACGATGGGCTACGGCGTCTCTTACTACGGCGCGGCCACGCCCCGCAGCGTGCCGGGCCTGATCTACGGTCTGCGCCATTACGCCCATGTGCCCTCGGAGCTGCTGGAGTGGCATGGCCACAACGACTTCTATAAGGTCGTTTCCAATGCGGGCACGGCGTGGATGTTCGGCTGTGCGTCCATCAACTGCTCCATCCTGGGCATCGGCGAGCGCACGGGCAATTGCCCCATCGAGGCCATGGCCATTGAGTATGCGTCCCTGCGCGGTACCACCGACGGCATGGACCTCTCTGCCATCACCGACATGGCGGACTACATGGAGCGCGAGATCGGCCTGGAGATCAGCCCCCGTCAGCCCTTCGTCGGCCGTCACTTCAACGTCACCCGCGCCGGCATCCATGCCGACGGCCTGCTCAAGGACGAGGAGATCTACAACATCTTCAACACCGCGAAGATCCTCAACCGTCCCGCGATGGTGGCGGTGGACGCCACCTCCGGCCTGGCGGGCGTGGCCCACTGGATGAACGGCTACTTCCGCCTGGACGGCGACCACCTGATCGACAAGAACGATCCGCTGGTGGTGGCTGTGCGCGAGATGGTGGCGGAGCAGTACGCCAACGGCCGCAATACCGTTATGGGCGACGAGGAGCTCGAAATCATGACCCGTAACGCGAACGTGGAGCGCTACGAGCGCCTGCTGTTCCATAAGTCCCACTGATATGTGCTCTCCGGCCCCGTCCTGCAAAGGACGGGGCTTTTGTGTGCACACATGCAATATGTCGGTTGACAAGGCGGCCTGGCACATGTATGATGTTGGTAAAGGGAACCCGTTCAACAAAGGAGGAAACGTTCGTGAAGAGATGGATCTGTCTGTTCATGTGTCTGTTGATGCTGCCCGTGTGGGCGCTGGCGGAGGAGGATGTGACGGAAGGCGTCGTGTTTGATGCAGCGGACTCCGTTGGCACGGTGGTGAATGCGGAATCGCCGGAGGATGCCTCGGCAGCGGCGATGATACGCTATGCCTTTACGCCCCTGGACGTGGCGCTGGTGATCGACTGCTCCGGCTCCATGGCGGATTCGGATCCGGCCAATGGCAGGTCCCTGCTGGACTATGCCAAGCTGGCGGCGGAGACCTTCGGCAATACGCTCCTGAACATCAATCCCGGCAGCCGCATTGCTCTGGCGCCTTTCAGCAGCAACGGCTGGGTGGCCTGCGGTCTGACGGAAAGGGCGGACTGGGAGACCCTGCGGCGCGAGATCGGCCGCCTGGGCGAGGGCGGCGGCACCAATACGGGCGACGGCTTCCGCAAGGCAACCCAGGTGCTCCAGGATTCCGCTGATGGCCGCCAGCGCGTGGTGGTGCTCATCACCGATGGCCAGGCCAACGATATGCAGGATTGTATCGATCAGGGCTTTGCATGCGCCGGGGAGGGCGCGGTGGTTTACACCATCGGCCTGGTGGGCCGGATGAGCGAGGGCGAACGCCGCCTCACCCGCCAGACCCTGCAGGCGGGCTACGAGGCTGCCTATTTCGAGGTGGAGTTTGACAACGTGTCCGATGCGGGCGCGCAGATCAACCAGATCGCCAACACCATTGCCATGTCCGCTTCCGCTGCCGATGTGACGGATGAAAACGGCAATCCCGTGGTGGTGGACGTGTACGAGCTGAGCCTGGGCGAGGGCTTCCATGCCCGCGTGACGGCGCCGGACGGCTCCCGCCTCTCCAGCCACCCGGAGGATTATGCCACCAGCGCTCCCTTCGGCTCCATGATCAATCTGGATGGCCGCAAGCACTTCGCCTTCATCGGCGGCAACTACGTCATTGAGGTGGTGGGCTGCGGCATGCTTCGCTGCTCCTATACCTTCAAGGTGCTGCAGGGCGTGGATATGCGCAGCCGGGTGGCGGCCTACTACGATGGCTGGTCCCATGAATCCCTGGGCTGGCGCATTACCACCCTGGACGGCAATGTCGAGGTGGAAAACATCAGCTATGATGTGCTGAACCCCTATGAGCTGGATCACAAGGGCGATCCGGTCGTCGGCCTGCAGCAGTCCGTGGGCGCGGTGCTGGCCCGCAAGACGAATGTGCTGAGCGCCCCGGCCAGCAATGCCAAGAAGCTGGGCGAACTGTCCCAGAAGGAGCGCGTGCGCATCCTGGCGGAGGCTGACGGCTACTACTTCATCAGCTATGTGGATGACAAGAGCTACCTGAACCGCGGCTGGATCTATGCCTCGGCGATCGAGCAGATCAACGGCTTCATCCCCTGCATGTACTGGCTGGATGGCGGGTATGCCATCGCGGCGAACTGCACGGCCCATGGCGCCCCTGAGGCGGACAGCGCCGCGGTGATGGATGTCAAGGCCGGCGCCAACGTGACGCTGAAGCATGTGGAGCGCTCCGCCTCGGGCGAGGAGTGGGCGTATGTGATGCTGCGCCAGCAGACCCCCACCTATGGCTACGTTCCGGTGACTGCGCTGACGGGCTGGCAGACCATCGCGCCCGATCCCTTCCGCATCGGCCACGACCTGCCTCCCTTCACCGACGTGCTGACCTTTGAGCCTGTCTGGTTCCAGCGCGGCCAGACGTGGAAGGTCTTCTCTGCTCCCAATGCCTCCAGCTGGCGCGGTGCGCGCGGCAAGGCGGAGGTGTCCACCAACGATGTGGTGTATGTGTGCGGCTGGGTCAATCGCAGCTGGCTGATGGTGGCCTACGAGACCAACGGCGGCAGCATGCGCGTGGGCTATGTGGATGGCAAGCAGATCAAGGGCAGCTATCCTGATTTCCCGCTGATCGCCTTCCGCCACACCTCCATGAAGGTGAAGGAGGGCTGTACCCTCACCGACGATCCCATCCGCTCCAATGCCGCCATCCGCACGATGTATCGCAACAATGCGGTGACGGTGTACTCCAGCTACGTCAACGGAGATGGCGTGACGATGTACTATGTGGAGACCACCGCGGACAGCAAGACCACCCGCGGCTTCATCCCCTGGAATTGCCTGGAGTGATCCCCTGGCCCCGCTCCCCTGCAAGGGGGCGGGGCTTTTTGTATGCAGGGCCTTGCCAAATCCCGTCGGATCTGATATACTGATGGTAGCGCTTACAAGGAGGCATGGTCATGAACATCATCGAACGCTATGTGGAACGCATGATGGCGGAATCCACCCCTGAACGGCCCCTGTGGAACATTGAAAAGATCAAGGAAGGCAAGGTCAACGGCTGGAATTACATCGACGGCTGCATGATGATCGCCCTCCTGAACCTGCACCGCATCACCGGCGAGGAGCGCTATTATACCTTCGCTGAGCACTTCCTTGACCATTATGTCTTTGAGGACGGCAGCCTGCGCGGCTTCAAGGAGGCGGACTATAACCTCGACAACATCTGCGAGGGCCGCGTGCTCTTTGACGTCTACCGCCTGAGCGGAAAGGAAAAGTACCGCAAGGCCATCGATACCCTCTACGGGCAGATTCTGCGCCAGCCCCGCACCCACGAGGGCAACTTCTGGCACAAGGCCATTTATCCCAACCAGGTGTGGCTGGACGGCCTGTATATGGCGCAGGTGTTCTACGCCCGCTACACCATGGAGATGGAAAACGGCGCGCACATTGATGATATCCGCGCGCAGTTCCAGACCGTTCGCGCGCGCATGTACGACGCGGAAACCGGTCTGTACCGCCATGGCTACGACGCGAGCAAGACCGCCTTCTGGGCTGACCCGGAGACGGGATGCTCGAAGAACCCCTGGCTGCGGAGCCTGGGCTGGTTCTCCGCTGCGCTGATCGACGTGACGGCGGAGATTGACGACGCCTCCTTCCGCGCGGACATGACCGCCATCGCGCAGGAGCTGGCGAAAAATCTGCTGCCCTACATTGATTCGGACGCGAACATGCTCTGGCAGGTGCCCAACCAGCCCGGCCGCGAGGGCAACTACCCGGAGACCAGCGGCTCGGCGATGGTGGCGTACTTCTACCTCAAGGGCGCGCGCCTGGGGATGCTGGACGCGTCCTATGCGGAGGTCGGTGCGAGGATCTTCCATGCGATCTGCAAGCGCTACCTGTCCGAGACGGACGGCAAGCTGAACCTGGGCGGCATCTGCCTTGTGGCCGGCCTGGGCCCGGAGAACAACCGCCGCCGCGATGGCAGCTACGAGTACTACATCTCCGAGCCCATCGTCGAGAACGACGCCAAGGGCCTGGCTCCCTT
>JBGVOA010000553.1:0-1945 GCA_045126095.1 Christensenellales bacterium
GTCCTGGTCGCCGGCCGCAGCGGGTTCTGCGGCGTTTTCCTCCGCCACGCCGGAAAGGAACACCACGTCACCCTCCTTGAAGCCCTTTCCGATGCCTGTCGCCTGAATCTTGATGTAGGTGGTGGCCACCTGTACCCACTCGGCATAGATTGCGCTGTACTGTTTGAGCTGATCCACGCCGCTGCTGGTGTCGATCCATAGCTGCAGATCCTCCGGCTCTGCCGGCGCGGTGTCGGATATGGTGATGTTCTCCACGTCGTAGTCGCGTCCGTCCTTGCGGGTCATCATCGCGCTGACCACAGCGCCCTCCTCAGGCGTCCACTTCGCGCCCATGGGGCCGTAGTCGTCGGGGTTGGCCATGTTCAGGTACACCTTGTCCGGCCATATGCAGACGTATGCCCCCATGGCCACCATGCGCTTGGGCTGCATTTCCGCCTCGGTGGACAGCGTCACGCCCTCAAACAGCACACCGTCCACATAGATGTGCCCGTCGTCCGCCATGATGAGCCGATCCGTTCCCATCAGCCCCTGGGGGTTGACAGGGTTGACATGTCCGCCCCCCTCCACGCCGGGGAAGGAAGGCACGCGCCGGCGCGGCCTCGTCGCCAGCACGGGATAATGGTCGGATACCAGGTTGGTCATGTCCGCCATCTCCCCGTCGGCTACCACCAGCCCACGGTTGAGCCCGTAAAAGGTCGCTGTGGTCAGCGTCTGGCCAGTGCCAGTGTAGATGTCCGGTAAATAAGGCATTCTGCTTTACCTCCTCAAAAGCGGATGTACCTTCGCCGGATGATGGGCATGTGCGTCCGCCTCCAAAAGTCTCCAAAGGTCTGATATGCCGCATTGAACAGGCTCTTATCCTGCATGTACTTGTCCTGCTCTGCGTTGGCCAGATCCATCATCGTGGCCATGTAGTGCCTGTACACATCCGTGTACGGCTCCGGGATCAGCAGCTCCGTGTCCGGATCCGTGTCCTGATCGTATCCGTCAAAGGATGAAGCCGGCGGCATACCTTCGTGCGTCAGGTAGATCTCGTACCACACCATTTTGTCCACGTCTGACAGCCATTGCACCTTCTGTGCAGCCGGGAACATGTTCGGCTTGAGCAGGTCAATCTGGTCAAGGGCCTGCTGCATGGTCATGCGTCTGATACCACTCAGTCTTGTCATAATGTCCTCCAAGCAAAAACGGAGCAGGGGCCCATGGCTCCTGCCCCGTATCGGGTCGCTTCTTGCGATGTCTTATGGCATCATCAGCGCACGCGCATGATCGCCCTCTGGGTTTCCTCAGCCTTCTCTTGGAGCTCCATGCGGTATTTGTACGCCTTCTCCTCCTGGTCGAGCATGATCTCCAGGCGCTCATGGAGAGGCACAGGCACCTCCACGGGCACACCGCGCGGCACCTTCCACTGCTGTCCGTTGACGCCCACCAGCACGAAGTTCTCTTCGCCTGCATGGGCACGGGGCAGGAAGGTGGTGCGCGTTTCCTTCCAGGCGTTCGAGATGGCGGGCGGCACAGGCAGCGGAGAAGAATCATACTCCTCATTCAGCGCCCTCTCGCGCTCCTCCAGCTCAGCCTGCTTCGCAGTCAGCTCGGCCATCTTCTCGGCCAGCTCCTTCTGCATCTGCATCAGCTGCTCCATGAGCGTCTGCGGCTCGTTCTGCTGCTCGGTCATCTGCTCCTCATCAGCGGCATTGACCAGCTGCTCTTCAACCTTCGCTTTTGCCATGTTCATTCCTCCAGTCTCATGGTTGATCCCGGCGGGCATGTTTCATCCCGCCGGGCTTGGCTGCTTATCAGGCAGCGTCCAGTTCGTAGTTATCTGCAGCGGTGTCGCCGTACTCCTTGGAGCCGCACTCGATCACGACCATGTTCTCGGGGTAGAGGATCTTGGTCGCCATGGCAAACTTCACGCCCACGGTGCAGAACTGCTCGAGGGGTCCGC
>JBGVOA010000554.1:0-2494 GCA_045126095.1 Christensenellales bacterium
GGGCTTTTGCCCCGAATAGCACGAGCAATTCCTTGGAATTGCCGTGCGTAGCCAGCGAACGGCCTTGTGTCGTTTGATGGCCGAATCAAAACATCTTTTCGGGATCTCGGTACGGGTAGAGCAGATTTTCAAAGGCCATGCGCATGGTTACATAGATCGTGCGATCAGGGTTGTCACGGTTTTCATAGTAATGAGAAACCATGAGCAAAAGCGCCAGCCGCACAGGCTGGGGCGCGTCGTCCCCGAACTCTGTGCGGCAGAAATCCTCTGCAACGGCCTGCGCCTGCTGGATGAGGGATTCAATGTAGCCATCCTCCTCGTCATCCTCAATGCGCAGATGCTGCTTTACATCGTCAGCGGTGAGGATCACGGCGCATCAGGGCTTTCCATCAGGCCCGCGCTGCGCAGGTGTGCAAGCAGGCTGTTGAAGTCCTCCCGCAGCGCAGCCACCGTGGTAGCTTCGCTGTCCGGGAGGCTGGGCAGGATAACCGGCTCGCCTACAGAGGGAAGGTCAAACAGACCCTCCGCGCCTTCGACAACCGCACCGGGCAGAAAGGTCAGCTTTCCGCCGATGACCCATTCATTACCGCCATGGGCGTGATAGTTACGGGTTGCATTACTCATGCTGATACCTCCTCATCAGGACGCCTTCTGCGCCAGTACCTTAACGGCCTCGGGCAGAATCAGCTTACCGTCCACGCGCTCGGAGGCAAGGAAGCCCACCTGACCGGTTGCGGCGTACAGCTCGTTCAGGCGCTTGAAGGAACGGCCCTCGCGGTCAGCCACCCAATAGTAGCCGAGATCGCCGAACAGGATGCTCTTCGCACCTGCACCGATAGCAGGCATGTACGCGGAGGTGTACACCGGGCGACCCAGCAGCATGTCGGGCGTGCCGACGGTCACGCTGGGCTGCCACAGGTAATCGCCGTTGCCGTTCTTCAGCTTGCGGATGGCCTTGACGGTGGAGTCATTGACCACAAACACCGCACGCTTGCGATAGGGAGCACGCAGGGAGTAGAACAGGTCGATCACCTCGTCCATGGTGATGGCGGTTGCGCTGGCAGCGGTTACGCCGGTCTGCGCACCACCGGTCGCAGCGAGGATACCCAGCGGCTTGCCGGTGCCGTCGCCGGTGAAGAAGGCTTCCTCTTCGGCAGCACCGATGCGGCGGGCAAACTCGCGGGCGATGTAGGAGGGCATATCGAACACAGAATCGTTGAGCAGCTCCTCGCTGATCTTGATCATGGTCGCCAGCTTGTGTGCACCGATGGACACCTGACCGAAGGAATCATCGCTCTCGGGATAGGCAGCTTCTTCATCGATCCAGCTGGCCGTACCCTTGGACGCAACCACGGGAATCTTACGGTCGCCGGATTCGGTGGAGATCACGTGTGCCAGCTTGCGGAAAATGTTCTCCTCCTGCAGCGTGTCGATCAGGGTGCGCTCGTACTCGTCCGGGACGAGATAGCCGCCCTCGGAGTCAGCGCCGATCTTGAGGGAGTTGAACACCTCATGGGGCACACTCTTGTTGCGCATGGCCTGCCAGAACGCCTTCTTGTAGCTGGCGGCAGCACGGCCCTGCTTCTCATCACCGGTGATGGGATTTTCGGGGCGGTTGACAATAGGACTGGTGGTCGGGCGGTTCATCTCGTTTTCGATGGCCTCCTGACGCTCCAGCCGGTCGATTTCCTTCTTCATGCGGTCAACGTCATCGACCATGCGGTCGTAGACAGCCGCGTCCTCGGCGGTCATGGTTCCGTCGTTGCCAATGTGGGAGTCGCGGTACTTCTTGGCGGCATCCCACAGGGAAGCGCGCTTTTCGCGCATTGTGAGAATCTGATTCATACGGATTACCTCCAATCAAAATCTGAGATGTTCAAGCCGCATGTCGGTGGAAAGCACACGCATGCGGTTATCAGGGACAGGCTTAGAAGCAGGATCTGCAGGCTGCACACAGGCAGGTTCAGGCACACTCTGCTGCTTCCGATCCATAGAAAAAGGCTTGGTCTTTCGATCAAACCAAGCCTGAACACCGGCTTTTGCCGTTTCAATGGATACCTTATGGCCTGCGCTGTCGGTGGGCAGCTTCGCAGGCATTTCGGTGACGCCGTCCACAAAGCCCTTCTCAAAGGCTTCATTGGCATCCATCCACGTGGTGGCGGTCATCATGTCGGCAGCGTCATTGCGGGAAATGCGGATGCGCGTGCCGTACATGTTGAGGATGCTTTCCTTGCATGCGCGAAGGACGGCCTTTGCTTCATCCATATCACGCTCATTGCCATAGGCAACCGTGCTGGGATCGTGGATCATGAACAGACTGCCGGGCGTCATTTCCAGCCGATCAGCCGCCATACAGATGACCGTTGCGGCAGAAGCCGCTGTGCCGGAGACGGTAATCTTCACGCTGCCCGGATAGGCGCGAATATCGTCAAACATCCGGGTAGCTGCGTTGCAGGAGCCGCCGTAGCTGTTGAGACGGATATGTACATCGTCC
>JBGVOA010000555.1:0-2789 GCA_045126095.1 Christensenellales bacterium
TGCTGCTCCCCTGCCCCGGACGGCATCATCACAGAAAAAGACCCGAGCAGGTGCTCAGGTCTTCGGGAAGCTGCGATCACACGCCAAACAGCAGCCAGATCAGCACATAAGCCGGAACGACCGCCGCCAGGGTGAAGGGGATACCGATTTTGAAGAAGTCGCCGTTTGACACCTCATGCCCCGCCTTGCGCAGAATGCCGATGGCGGTGATGTTGGCCGATGCGCCGATGGGCGTGCAGTTGCCGCCCAGGGTCGCGCCGGAGAGCAGGCCGAAGTACAGCGCCGTGGGGTCGATGCCCATCGTCCCGGAAAGGCTGGCAATCACGGGGATCATCGTAGCGACGTAGGGGATGTTGTCGATGAAGGCGGAAATGAGCACGGAGGCCCACACAATCAGCGTGTAGAGCAGGAAGACATTGCCGCCGCCCAGCTTGGCCAGCAGGTCAGCCGCCGCATCGATCACGCCCGCAACCTCGATGCCGCCGATCATCAGGAACAGGCCCAGCAGCAGACCGATGGTCTGGAAGTCGATGCCCTTGAGGGGGCCGGTGATGGCAGAGAAGCTCTTCTTGCGGACAAAGTTGTACACAAGGCCGATCACCAGCAGCGTACAGCAGATCAGGCCATTGGTGATATCAGGCTTGTTTTCGATGAAGGACGCGCCGATCAGCAGCACAATGGCGCCCAGCAGCAGCACGGTGGGGACATAGTCCGTCACCTCGGTGCGCTGCGCAACGGCAGGAATGCGGCCTTTCTCCGTGCGGAAGAGCCAGAAGAGGATCAGCGCGGAGAGGATCGCGCCCAGTTCCACCACGAAGAACATGCCGGGCTTGCCATGATACCAGAAGAAATCGGTGAAGCTCATGTCCAGCGCCGAACCCAGCATGATGGCCGTGGTATCGCCCACCAGGGTCGCCGCGTCCTGCAGGTTGGAGGACACCGCGACGCCGATGATGAAGGGCACCGGGTTCGTCTTGAGCTTCTTGCAGATTTCCAGCGCCACGGGCGCAATCATCAGCACCGTAGCCACATTGTCCATGAAGGCCGAGATAATACCGGCAAACAGAGCCATCGCCACTGCTGCCGCCCGGATGCTGCTCACGCGCTCCATCACCAGGTCCGCCAGAAGAGCGGGCATTTTGCTGTCAATGAAGAGCGCCACCAGGCCCATCGTGCCCGCGATCATCAGGATCACGTTCAGATCGATGGAGGGCAGCACGTTTCCCAGGGGCAGCATGCCGGTGGCGATGAAGACCAGCGCCGAGCCCAGCGCGATGTAGGGACGGTACTTGCTGAAAACGAGCATCAGCACATAGGTGGCTGCAAAGAGGATCAGCGCAGGGATCAATGTGGTCATCCTTTCTTTGAAACAGTAGGAAATCAGGTGGATAAAGGCGAGCCCTGCCGCAACAGATGCCTCCTGCGGCAGGACCCTCGTCTGTATCGTCAGTCGCCGAAGGAGATGCCCATGTTCTTCGCCGTCACGATCATCTGGTGATCGGCTGGCACGAGCTTGGGCACACCGGCGATGTCCTCGAGCTTGTTGTGGACGATCTCGTTGCCCTTCAGGGCCACGGTCACGCCGAAGACGCCGTCGCGGATCAGTTCTGCCGCATGCACGCCGAACTGGGTGGACAGCACGCGGTCATAGGCATTGGGGCTGCCGCCGCGCTGGATGTGACCGGGCACGACAGCGCGGGCCTCCACGCCCACCAGCTCGCGCAGCTGCTGCGCCACATAGGCGCTGGCGGAGAAGTGCTCGGCGGCGCGCTTGGCCTCGCGCTCCTTCTTCTTCATCTTCGCCTCCTCGGGGGTCATGGCGCCCTCCGCCACGGCGATGATGGTAAAGCCCTTGGAGGACTTGGCGCGCTTTTCGGCCACCTTGGCCACCTTGTTGATGTCGTAGGGGATCTCCGGCAGCAGGATCACGTCCGCACCGCCGGCCACACCGGAATACAGCGTCAGCCAGCCGGCCTTGTTGCCCATGATCTCGATGACCATGCAGCGGCCGTGGGAAGCGGCGGTGGTGTGAATGCGATCGATGACGTCGGTGGCAATGTCCAGGGCCGTGTGGAAGCCGAAGGTGAAGTCGGTGCCGAAGATATCATTGTCGATGGTCTTGGGCAGACCGATGACATTGAGGCCCTCCTGGCTGAGGAGGTTGGCGGTCTTGTGGGTGCCGTTGCCGCCCAGGGTCACCAGACAATCCAGCTTCAGGTCCTTGTAGGTCTTCTTCATCGCGGCGACCTTGTCCACCTTGTCCTCGCCGATCTTGCGCATATCGCGGAAGGGCGTGCGGGCCGTGCCCAGGATGGTGCCGCCCAGGGTCAGGATGCCGGAGAAGTCGCTCTTCTTCATCTCCTGATAATCACCCTCGATCAGGCCGCGGTAGCCATCGTGGATGCCCACGATCTCCGCATCAAACATTTCATACGCTGCGCGGGTCACACCGCGGATGGCCGCGTTCAGGCCGGGGCAATCGCCGCCGCTGGTCAGGATACCGATTCTTCTCTTCATCTCATTGTGCCTCCTCACTTGATTTTCGGAGTGATTGCGTTTATTATACCATGTGTAGCACACATTTTCCACAGGAAATTGCACAATGCAGTGATTTTTACCAAGGAGGGCCCGCCGATGCCGCGCAAGCCGAAGATGATCCTCTTTGATTACGCCCACACCCTGGCCTGGGAGCCGGAGCCGGACTTTCTCCAGGCGGAGGAGGCACTGTTCCGGCATGTGGTCGGAAACCCGAAGGGAATCACGCCCCGGGAAGCGGCACAGCTGGGCAC
>JBGVOA010000556.1:0-1650 GCA_045126095.1 Christensenellales bacterium
TCACCCCCACAATCAGTATAGCACATCATCACAACATAAACAATACTTTTGTTTAAGTTTTTATAGGTGTTTTTGTCATTAGGTTTCTCGCGGACATGAACGCATTCAATCGAAGCACAGATAGTTACACGCGCCGGTATAAACATTCAAGTGGTCACAGCTACTAAACACCGAACCCATGAGGATTGGTCAATCCATTGAAAAGCACGCTGAAATAGGACTAATAGCATGTTCTGCTCCATATTTCCCCCACCTATCTCTGGCCTTCAAAAGGTGAGACGTCCTCAAGCCTGCCACCGTGCCACCAAAGATACTGGTCGCACGGTGACAGGCTGCTTTTGTGTGCTTATCACAGATGCCAATCAGCAACGCCCTCAGGCTTTGATCTGCACCCCCTTCACCGCCTGCCGGTCCATCAGCCGGACGTCCATATAGGCATTCATGCTGCATTCCTCCATCCCGGGATGTGCCGGATCCTTCCGCGCTTGCAGCTTTCCTGTCCCCTGATCGGTGATCTGCACCCGGCTGAAATCGCCGTACAGGATGGGCACAGTACCCGGTCCGATGCAGGGCATATGAATGTCCAGCACAATGGGCTTGTTCATCAGGCGGAAGCCCTGTTCCGTCCGGCTCAGCAGGGCGTAGGGGCCGTCCTTCAGTGAGTTGCATAGCGTATCCAGCGTCGCTCCGTTCATGAGGAAGACGGCATTGGCCTGCCGCTCCTTCGGGATGCTCTGCCACAGCTGCAGGATGGCCTCCTCCGTGATCTGGTCGACCTGGGCAGCCTCCACCTGACGGAGCAAGCCTTTCGCCGGATCGCGCAGGAGAGCCCGGGCTGTGGTGTGCTGCAGCGCGCGGGTTACGCGAACTGCTCGCCTGGGATCATCATCGGTGGAGGCACACCAGGCCGTCCCGGTGATGGGTTTGCATTGAGCGCTGCGGGGAGTGCAGGTCATCTGGCACAGCTGGAGAAGCGTTTTGTGTTGATTCATCAGTACCTCCTTGCTGCCTGCCACCGTGCCGCCAGTGGATTTGGAAGCACGGCGGCAGGCTGGTTTTACTTCATGCACAGCGCGGCGATGGCGTTCCGGTCCAGGAGCTTCGCGTCCACACGCTGGCTCATGATGTAGGCCACCTGCCCCTGCTGGGCATAGACCTCGTTCAGGCGCTTGATCCGCCGATGCTGCCGGTCGCCGATCACGAAATGCCGGAAGTTGCCGAACAGGATCGGTGCCTTGCCGCTCTCCATGTCCGGCATGGCCGGGCTGGTGACGACACGATAGCTGAGGATCGCCAGCGGGGAACCCTTTTTGAGGTTCTCGTACCAGATGAGTTGACCATCTTCATCCTGCAGCTTGCAGAGCTGGCGGAGGGTCGTGTCGTTCATCAGCAGCACAGCCCCCTTGCGGTACGGGCGCGGGATGGCATGGATCAGGTTGAACAGGTCGTCCACCGTGATCCGGCCAGCCTTCTCCGTGGTCACCTCGCGGTCCAGCTGGTGGATGAGGCCCAGGGGCTTTGCCTTGCCGTCGCCGTAGAGGAACGCGTGCTCCTCCGCGCTGGCGATGCGGCTGGCGAACTGGCTGGCCAGGAATTCCTCCAGGTTGAAGCCGCAGTCCTCCAGCAGCTCGTCCGACACGCGGATGGTGG
>JBGVOA010000557.1:0-1347 GCA_045126095.1 Christensenellales bacterium
GCTTCTGTCAGCTGACCGCCCTCGTCATAGCCCACATACCCGGGAGGCGCACCGATCAGCCGGCTGACACTGAATTTCTCCATGTACTCGGACATGTCGATGCGGATGAGGTTTTTCTCATCGTCAAAGAGCGCCTGTGCCAGCGCTTTGGCCAGCTCCGTCTTGCCCACGCCCGTGGGGCCCAGGAACAGGAAGCTGCCCAGGGGCCGGTTGGGGTCCTGGATGCCGGCGCGGGAACGCAGGATGGCCTCCGCCACACGGGTGACGGCTTCATCCTGGCCGATGACCCGCTCATGCAGCACGTCTTCCAAGTGGAGCAGCTTTTCCCGCTCGCCTTCCATGAGCTTCGAAACCGGGATGCCCGTCCAGCGGCCCACGATGCGGGCGATCTCCTCGTCGGTGACACGATCGCGCAGCAGGCTGTCCTCGGATTTCGCCTGATCGGCGATGGCTTCCTCGTCGGCCAGCTCCTTCTGCAGGCGGGGCAGCTCGCCGTACTTCAGCTCGGCGGCACGGTTGAGGTCGTAGGTGCGTTCGGCGGCAGCGATCTCGCCGTTGACGCGCTCGATCTCCTCGCGGAGCTTCGTCACCTTGGCGATGGCGTCCTTCTCCGCGTCCCACCTGGCCTTCATCTGGTTGAAGACGTCGCGCTGCTCAGCGAGGTCGCGCTGCACTTCCGCCAGATGGGCCTGGGTGATCTGATCATCGTCCTTCTTCAACGCAGCCTCCTCGATTTCCAGCTGCATGATGCGGCGGCGGACGTCATCCAGTTCTGTGGGGAGACTGTCGATCTCCGTGCGGATCATCGCGCAGGCCTCGTCCACCAGGTCGATGGCCTTGTCCGGCAGGAAGCGGTCGGTGATGTAGCGGTTGGACAGGGTGGCAGCGGCAATCAGGGCCGCATCCTGGATTTTCACGCCGTGGAAGACCTCGTAGCGTTCCTTCAAGCCGCGCAGGATGGCGATGGTGTCCTCCACCGTGGGTTCGCCCACCAGCACCGGCTGGAAGCGTCTTTCGAGAGCAGCGTCCTTCTCAATGTACTGGCGGTACTCATTCAGCGTCGTCGCGCCGATGCAATGCAGCTCGCCACGGGCCAGCATAGGCTTGAGCAGGTTGCCCGCGTCCATGGCGCCGTCGGTCTTGCCTGCGCCAACAATGGTGTGCAGCTCGTCGATGAAGAGGATGATGCGGCCTTCGCACTTCTTGATCTCCGCCAGCACGGCCTTGAGGCGCTCCTCGAATTCGCCGCGGATGTTGGCGCCTGCGATCAGGCTGCCCATGTCCAGGGAGAAGATCGTGCGCTCCCGGAGGGAATCCGGTACGTCACCCGCCACAATGCGCTGGGCC
>JBGVOA010000558.1:0-2788 GCA_045126095.1 Christensenellales bacterium
GAGCAGCTGCAGGCTGAGATGGTCGACGTGAGGAGCATCGCTGCTGAGGCATCCCTGCTTGATGCTGGAGCAGAAACGGTGAAAACCGTGATGGACGCGCTGACGAAGAATGCCGAGGGATCCGACGCGCTGACGGCCAAGGTGCGCCAGCTGCGGGTCGAAATGACGAAGGCCGGACGGGCTGCCGGTGCGGCGGCCTGGAAGGCTGACGAGCGCCACAAGGCGATGGGCGACGTCATCGAGTACCTGACGGCTCTGGAGGCGCAGGAAAAGCTGCTGGCCGATGTGGACACGAAACGGAAAATCGAGCGCCAGGTGGCCGATGAGAGCAACAAGCGCATCAAGGAGATCATCGCGGAGAGGAACGTGATGGAACGCAACCGCGTGATGCGAGAGAGGATCCGCCGCACGGTGGGATGGATGGTGACCCGCATCCGCAGGGAAACCGACCGCAAGAACGTGCCCGAGGAGCTCAAGCCCTACATTGAGGATATGATTCGCATCTTCGCAGATTACAACGACGTGTTGCGCGTGTTCAAAAAGGCTGAAGTTGCGGAGATTCAGCGTATCTTTGGTGAGCTGAAGAAGCATGACACGAAGACTCCGGGAAAACTCAACGATCTGATCGCCAAGGAGCTGGAAGACGCCTTCAAGGAGCTGAGAATCACGCTGGAGAAGGAAGGCTACAAGACGGCTGGGACGATGGATAAAGAACTGCTCAATCGCCTGGAGGAATACGGCTCAGTCAAGACAAAGAGCCAGCGCGTCAAGACGATGACACGCAATCAGAGCCTGAAAGTCATCGATGAGATCGTCGAAATCCTCTGGGGCCAGATCACCAAGTGGAACGAGGTATTCATCGGCGGAAAGCAGGCGCAGCTCTCCGACGTGGCCGAAAGGACTGTGGCAGGGCTGAATACCAAGGGTGACTACGCCATCAGGGATAATGTGGGCGGGCGCGTCTGGGCAAAGGTTGTGGAGGCCGCGCGCAACAAAAACCTGACCCCCATCTACTTCTTCACCATGCTGGAGGGAAACGACGTGATGCAGACCCTGAACGACGACGTCGTGAAGGGCCAGCGAGAATACGGCGTGCAGCTGGCTGCGGCGAAGAAGAAGCTGGAGGGAATCCAGGCGAAGTACAACTACTGGGCATGGAAGAACGCTGACCCGCTGGAATTCACCACCGAGCAGGGACGGAGAACCAAGGACGGAAAGCACGACCTCTCCATGACGGTGGACGAGGCCATGTCCGTCTGGGCAATCTGGAAGCGCGAGCAGGACACGACGCCTCTGTTTGAGTCCACCCACCTTTCTGAAGGCGGCATTGTGCTGAACAATGGATATCGCAAGGTAAACGGGAAACTGATCAAGGACGAAACACCGAACAAGCTTTCCGAAACGGACATGGCGGTGATCGACAAGTGGCTGACGGACGAGCAGAAGGCATACGCCAAAGCCATTGTGGAATACATGTCCAAGGACATGGCGGAAGTGGGCAACCGGGCATCCATGCGGATGTTCGGCATACGGAAGTTCAAGGAAGAGCACTACTTCCCCATGCGCGTGCACCGGGATCAGCTGGCCCATTCCAGCAACAAGGCGGCGAAGAACCCCGAAGCGAACCGGATCGCCGGCATGGCATCCGCGCATCGACGCGTGGAAAGGGCATGGAAGCCTCTGGCCATCAGCAGCTTCACAGAGGTGGCGGCGAACCACATCAACGACATGCTGCTCTATGGCACCTTCGCAGTGCCGATTGAGAACTTTAACACAATCCTCAACTACAACTACACCAAGAACCCCAGCGGGGAGTCCAAGGCAGGAGAGGACGTCAGCAGCATGACTGTGCGCGCGCTGTTCCGGCAGAAGTACGGCGATAGCCTCACCTCCTACCTGGAAACCTACCTGGCAGACCTGAACGGCGGAACGGGCGTGCGGGAGAACAGCAAGCTGATGAGCCTGTACAAGCGCAGCGCCGTGTTGGCAAGCGTCGCCGTGTGGCTGCAGCAGCCGTTATCCATCTTCCGCGCCTGGTATGTGCAAAACCCGAAGTACTACATCAAGGCCCTCAGCGGGAAAAATGCTGCCCCAGATCACAAGGAGTGGGAGCAGCTGTGCAAATACAGCGGAGCTGCTGTTCTGAAGGGCATCGGCGGATTTGACATGACCAGCACCCGTACCATGGGCGGTTACCTGGCTGGTACGGCGGAGGACTCCTACAGCCTGGCGAAGAAGGCCGG
This sequence comes from Christensenellales bacterium, assembly GCA_045126095.1. Classification (GTDB taxonomy): domain Bacteria; phylum Bacillota; class Clostridia; order Christensenellales; family Aristaeellaceae; genus UBA11524. The sequence goes on from JBGVOA010000558.1 coordinate 2,244, forward strand.
CGCGCTGGTGGGCGTGAACGCTGAAGGCGAGCGGCTGGCTGGCGCGAAGAGGCAGGCGGATGAACTGATGGGCCTGGGTGCGCAGAAGGGAGACCAGATGGCTTGGGTTTACATGTGGCGAGCGGCAAAGGCCGAGGTGGCTGAAAAGAACCCCGGAATGGACACAAGCAGCGAGGCGTTCCTGCACATGGCGGCAGAACGCTTCGAAGAAGTGGTGAACCTGACGCAGGTGTACGACTCGACCCTTGTGCGAAGCCAAAACATGCGCAGTAAGTCCAACTGGACGAAGGCGCTCACTGCTTTCATGGCCGAGCCGACGCTGACGCTGAACATGCTGCTGGACGGCTACAACCGAAAGGACAAGAGGAGCATCGTGAAGGCCGCAGGCATCTTCATCCTCTCGCAGCTCGCTACCGCAGCGGTGAAGTCCCTGTGGACGGCTGGGCGCAACGACGACGAGGAAAAGCCGTGGCTGGAGAAGTACCTGGCAGCCGTGGGCGGCGAGCTGGGCGGATACGGCGGCAGCCTGAACCCGCTCAACCTGA
>JBGVOA010000559.1:0-5405 GCA_045126095.1 Christensenellales bacterium
ATCTGTCCTGAGAAGAGAGGGGATTGCCAATGAAAAAGGCGCTGAAGCCTGCCTTCCTGGCCACGCTGCCGGTGATGACGGGCTATCTGGTGCTGGGCGTGGGCTTCGGGCTGATGCTGCACAACGCGGGCGGCAGTCTGCTGCTGGCTCTGGCCATGAGCGGCTTCATCTACGCCGGCAGCATGCAGTACCTCGCGGTTGACCTGCTTTCCGGCGGCGCGACGCTCCTGTCCGCGGCGCTGCTGACGCTGATGGTCAACGCGCGACACCTGTTCTACGGCGTGTCGATGCTGGACAAGTACCGCGACATGGGCGCTGTGAAGCCCTACCTGATCTTCGGCCTGACGGACGAAACGTATTCGCTCCTGTGCCAGGATCAGCTGCCTGTCCCGCAGGAGCAGCGCCGGGCCTACTGCCTGCTGGTGACCCTGCTGGATCACCTGTGGTGGGTGCTGGGGACGCTGCTGGGCGCGGGCGCGGCGCAGGTGCTGCACATCAACACCACCGGCATGGATTTTGCGCTGACGGCGCTGTTCGTCACCGTGCTGGTGGAGCAGTGGCTGACGGCGGAGGATCGCGTGCCCGCGCTGATCGGCGGCGGCGCGTCGCTTTTGTGCCTGGTGCTTTTCGGTGCGGCGGACTTCCTCATCCCGGCCATGGCGCTGATCGCGCTGCTGTTGTGCCTGTACACCGGCAGGGACAAGGAGGTGCGCAGCCATGAATAATGCGCATGTGTGGCTGATGGTGGCGGTGATCGCCCTGGTGACGGCGGGGCTGCGCTTCCTGCCCTTTGTGATCTTCCGCGGCGGACGCAGGACTCCGAAAATCATCGAGCGCCTGGGTGCGGTGCTGCCCCGGGCGGTGATGGCGATGCTGGTGGTCTACTGCCTGCGGGGCGTGGGCTTTGCCGCTCTGAAGGACTGGCTGCCGGCCATGGTGGGCGTGGCGGTGACGGCCGGGCTGCATGTCTGGCGGCGCAGCACGCTGCTGAGCATCGTGGCGGGCACGGCGGCGTACATGCTGCTGGTGCAGGGCGTTTTTGCCTGATAAAATCAGATGAAAGAAACACGAGCTGGAGGAAAAACGTATGACCCGTAAAACGAAGACCTGGCTGGCCGCCCTCTGGACGGTGGTGACGGTGGTTGAGCTGTTCTGGATGAAGGTGAAGCTGATTCCTTACCATGTGGGCGCGCCCTTCTGGATGGCTATCGGCGAGTGGGAGGGCCTGCGGGATGGCCTCTATGCGGGCAGTGAGGCGCTGGAGACGCTGTGGATGTGCCTGGCCTTTGGTCAGCTGGCGCTGCTGGTGCTGGGCACGGTGCTGGCGGGCTTCCGGCAGTACTGGCTCTTTCTGGGTACGATGGGCGCAGGCGTGCTGCTGCGCTTCGTGATGATCTTCCATGGCCGTTCGGCAGGAATGCGCGGCGCGTTCATCCTGGGCGCACTGCTGTACCTGGTGGTGTTTGCCGGTGCGGCGTGGCTCTTCACCCGCCCGGATGCGGATCCGCCCACGGCGGCGAAGAAGCGCACGAAGAAGTCCGCCTGAAAACAGGCTGACACCGGATGCGCCCAATGCGTGAGGAGGCTGCATATGACGAGATGGCAGAAATTCGGCTGGGCGCTGGGATATACGCTGCTGACGGCGCTGATGGCGCTCGAATTCGTGACCACCAACACGCTGTTCACAATGCTGGGCGCTTCGTCTTTCTACCTGTGCTTTTTCATTGGCGCGTTCACGGAGATCACCTGGTTGGGGGATGTGATGGTGGGAGTCTGGCTGCTGGTGGCTGTCGGGCTGTTGATCGCGCCGTTGTGCGCGGCCTTCCGCCGGTACTGGCCGCTGTACGTCCTCATGGGGATCGATACCTTCGGGCGCGTGCTGGCGATCGTCAACAACTTCCTGGAGGGCAACGACGTGTTGCGGGGAGCAATGATGCTTGGCGTGGTGCTGTCCGTCGCGACGCTGGCGGCAGCGGTGTGCGCGCTGCGTCTGCCGGAGCCGGGCCGGACGGAAAAATCCGCCGCCACCCCTTGCAAATCCGCCGCGGGTGATGTATAATGTCCGCAATGGCATTGAAGGACTTGACCTGCCGGTGAAAGTCCCAGCGAGCGCGCGGTGGTGGGAGGCGTGTACGGAAGGCGGCAGGCGCACCCGGTCCGGAGCTGCGGCCAATCCCCGCCGGTTCGTCCCCGTTACGGATGTGAATGAGATGGAGCCTGCACGTCGGACTCCAAGCCGGGTGGTACCGCGAAGCATTTTCACTTCGCCCCTGCATGATTAGGGGCGGAGTTTTTTCTGCCCAAATAACGAAGGAGGAACCCCTCATGAAGCTCAAGAACCTGGTTTCCAAGCGCTACAAGGAGACCCCCGCCGATTGCCAGATCGCGTCCCAGGCGCTGATGATGCGCGGCGGCTACATCAAGCCCGTCGGCAACGGCATCTACACCCAGTTCCCCGTGACCAAGCGCATCACCTCCAAGATCGAGAAGATCATCCGCGAGGAAATGAACCGCATCGACGGCCAGGAGCTGCTCTTCCCTGTGGCGATGCCCGCGTCCATCTGGCGCGAGTCCGGCCGCTATGACGCGATTGGCTCTGAGCTCCTGCGCTTCAAGGACCGCGGCGAGCAGGACATGGTCCTGGGCATGACCCATGAGGAGGCCTCCGTGCATTTCGTGCGCGATGTGGCCGACTCCTACACCCAGTACCCCTTCATGATCTACCAGATCCAGACCAAGTTCCGCGATGAGCCCCGCTGCCGCGGCGGCCTGATCCGCGTGCGCGAGTTCACCATGAAGGACGCCTACTCCTTCCACACCTCTCAGGAGGATCTGGAGCGCTACTATCAGATCTGCTACGACGCCTACAACCGCATCTTCGCCCGCGCCGGTGTGCCCGAGGTGGTGGCGGTCGCGTCCGACAGCGGCATGATGGGCGGCAAGGTCTCTCATGAGTACATGCTGCTGACCGCGGTGGGTGAGGACACCATCGTCCTGTGCCACGACTGCGATTACCGCGCCAACATGGAAGCTGCGCCTTGCATCGTCGCCAACGAGGCCGGCGAGATCGCCGAGCTGACCAAGGTGGAAACCCCCAATGTGAAGTCCATCGAGGATCTCTGCGCGTTCCTGAACGTCCGTGCTGACCGCACCTGCAAGGCCGTCGTCTACCAGGAGAACCTGACGGATAAGCTGGTGGTGGTCTTCATGCGCGGCGATCTGGAGCTGAACGAGACCAAGCTGCGCAACTACCTCAAGGCGGAAATCCACGCCGCCGAGCTGACCAGCGAGTCCCCCCTGTGCGCCGGTTTCATCGGCCCGGTGGGCATCTCCAAGGACGTGAAGGTCGTCTTTGACGCGTCCCTGAAGGGCATCGAGAACCTGGTCTGCGGCGCGAACGAGACCGATCACCACATGACCGGCCTGAACATCGCCCGCGACGTGGGCAATGTGGAGTATGTGGACGTGGCCAAGGCTTACGACGGCGGCATCTGCCCCATCTGCGGCAAGCCCAGCGTCTACACCTCCCGCGGCATCGAGGTGGGCAACATCTTCCAGCTGGGCACCAAGTACACCGAGAGCATGGACATGACCTACGTTGCCCAGGACGGCTCCCTCCAGCATCCCATCATGGGCTGCTACGGCATCGGCGTGGGCCGTCTGGCCGCCTCCGTCTGCGAGGCGCACCGCGATGATTATGGCCCCATCTGGCCCATCTCCATTGCGCCCTGGCATGTGCATCTGTGCTCCATGCGCGCCGACAACGAGGAAGTCGCCGCCATGTCCCAGAAGATCTATGACGAGCTGACCGCCAAGGGCATTGAGGTCATCTGGGATGACCGCGCTGTGTCCGCCGGCGTCATGTTCGCCGATGCTGACCTGTTCGGCGTGCCCGTGCGCATGATCGTCAGCCCCAAGGGCCTCAAGAACGGCACCATCGAGATCAGCGCCCGCGACAAGTCCATGAAGGAGATCAAGCCCATCGACGAGGCGGTCGACTTTGTGGTGGACTACGTCACCGCCGAGCTGGCCAAGCTGGAGTGCCGCCTGTAAGGAAACAAATAATGGGGTAAGGGGCTGCGGAGGCCCTCGCGCCCGCAGGCGCAAAGCCCCATGACGCCTTTGATCGATCACCGATCGATCAAACAGTCCGCCCAACTCCACAGAAACAGTCAACAAGGTGCAGTAACTAAATACCTTCCAAAGGCGGACTTCTTGCAACAGGGAAGTCCGCCTTTCGGCCTTACATGGCGGGAGAAAATGGCAATCATGCAGCTTCTGCATCATTTCCGCCAAAACGATGAAAAATAAGCGCGAAATGCCATTTACAAACGCGCAAAACTGTGTTACAATAGCCGATGGGTCTGATGAACCTCCTGCGCAGGCTGCCGATCACTCCGACGGCGCACTTCGTGGGATGGCGATTGCCCACAAATAAGCGGCACAGCCGCAAAAATGGAGGATGAAACCCATGACCAAGTCCGAGATCATCGCCGCCTTCGCTCAGCATGAGGGCGACACCGGTTCCCCCGAGGTGCAGGTCGCTCTGCTGACCGCCCGCATCAACCACCTGAACGAGCACCTGAAGACCAACAAGAAGGACCACCACTCCAACCGTGGTCTGCTGCTGATGGTCGGCAAGCGCCGTGGTCTGCTGGAGTACCTCAAGAAGACCGACATCGAGCGCTACCGTGCGCTGATCGCCAAGCTGAACCTGCGCAAGTAATTGCAAGGGTCGCCTGACGACCGACTGGCGGTTTGCATAGCCAAGGCCGCCGCAGGGACTTGTTCTCTACGGCGGCTTTGCATGTAAACCGGAAATCCCGTTACCTGCCGCGTTAGCGGTTTGTGATGGCCTGGAGATGTTATCCCATGAAAATCCTACGGGGTTTTCAAACGATAGCATCTCCCGGCTGAGTGGGGGAGGATGAGGCATCCTCCCTGTGAAGAAGGAGTGTAGAAAGATGGATTACCGTTCCTACAAAATGGATCTGGCGGGTCTGCCGCTGGAGCTGGAGTTCGGCAAGTACTGCGAGCAGGCTGCCGGTTCCGTTTGGGTGCACCTGGGCGACACGGTCGTCATGGTCAACGCCACCATGAGCCCCACCGCCCGTCCCGGCGTTGACTTCTTCCCTCTGGCGGTTGACGTGGAGGAGAAGCAGTACGCGGCCGGCAAGATCCCCGGCGGCTTCATCAAGCGCGAGGGCCGTCCCACCGAGAAGGCGACCCTGACCTGCCGCCTGATCGACCGTCCCCTGCGCCCCCTGTTCCCCAAGGGCATGCGCAACGACGTGCAGGTGGTTGCCACCATCCTGAGCGTTGATAAGCAGAATCCCCCGGAGATCCCCGCCATGATCGGCTCTTCCATCGCTCTGGCGGTGTCCGATATTCCGTGGGGCGGCCCC
>JBGVOA010000560.1:0-4064 GCA_045126095.1 Christensenellales bacterium
CGGATGGCGTACTCGCGGGCGGTCTCGATGGGGGTGTCCGGGCTGGTGACGATGATTTCTGCGTCAATGGGCGTGTACAGGCCGAAGGCGCCGTACTGGATCACCTCCACCCCGGTGGGCACTACGATCTCGCCGCTGGCAACGCCGATGCACTCGAAGGCGCCGGTTTCGATCACCCTGAGGCTCTCCGGCAGGGTGACGGACTTCAGGAAGGGGTCATCGTAGGCAACGTTGCAGCCCAGTTCCTCCACGCCCTCGGGAATCACCAGGTGCCCCGACCACAAGCTGTCCTCCGCGGTGAGGGCGAGGCCGTAATTCACCAGCGCGTCGTTGCCGATGCGGCGGACGGCGGGCAGCTTGTCCTCCGGCGCGGACACGCAGGTGTAGATCAGCGTGTCCGTCTGCGTGTCGATGAGGTAGCCGTCCACCAGCACATAGCGCGGGTTGTGCGCCGCCAGGGTGATCTCCGCGCTCAGGTGGTGGGAGATGCCCTCCGGGATGTCGACCAGCGTGGAGGGCAGCACCACGCGCTCCGCATCGTGGCAGCACATGAGCGCATCCTTCTCCAGATAGCGCACGCCCTCGGGGATCACCAGCGTGAAGCTGCCTTTGCCAGGCCTGTCGTTGGTATTCAGCGCGTTGCGGCCCACGCCCACCACCGGCATGCCGCCCAGAACCGCGGGGATTTCAACGGTCTCCGGAACTGTATCGCCGTAGCGCCAGTCGATGACGACTGCGCCCATGTCGGTCAGGATATACGCCCATTCACCCTGGGTGTCTACCATCGACGCATCATCGTCCAACCAGATGTCGTACTCCTCCATCGTCTCCACATGGGTGTTTTCGCCCAGCAGCACCAGCTCCACCTCCGGATCGAAGGCGTCCCAGGCCACGAAGGTGCAGCTGGCGGGGATCTCCACGCGCTCAAGCGGGCAGAGGTAGAACGCCCAGCTCTCGATGCGCGTCACGCCCTCGGGGATCACGACCTCCGTGAAGTTATTGCAGCTGAAGGTCAGCGCCTCGATGGCGGTGAGGCCCGCGGGCAGCGTCACCTCCGTCAGGCCGGTGCAGTTGAACGCGCTTGTGCCGATTTGCGTCACCCCGGCGGGGATGTTCACATGCTTCGTGTCCACCAGGTCGTAGAAAACGGCGCTGCCGATGGAGGTCAGCGTCTCCGGCAGGTGGATGGTCTCGCCTGCGTGCCAGTTGTCCAGGCAGCTGTCGCCCAGGCGGCTCACGGCGGGCAGGGGCTTGTCTGCTGCGGAAGGAGCCGTGTAGAGCAGCGTCTGGGTGCGCGTGTCGATCAGGAAGCCGTCCGCGCAGGTGAAGAAGGGGTTGTCCTCGCTCACGGTGATCTCCGCACGCAGGCCGTACAGGCTGCCCTCGGCAATGTAGTTCAGGCTGGCGGGCAGCTCGATCTCGCCGTCAAACCAGCTCCAGCAGAACGCGTCGCCGACGTCCGTCACGCCCTCCTGGACGATGATCTTTTCCAGCGGGGCGAACTCCTCAAACACAAACCCGTACATGACAACGGGGTTCCCCGCGATCTCCGCAGGCAGAACAGCCATGTCAGCCGCACCGATATCGCCAGGCTCCGGGATATAATCCGTCAATATCACACCACCGTGTGTCAGGGAGTAGAGATAGTTGCCCTCCACATTGTACGCGGGCTCCTCCGCCATCGCGGGGACGACCAGCAGCAATGCCAGCAGGGTCAGCAGCAGCTTTTTCATTCGGGGTACCACCTTTCTTGCAGGTTTCACTTATTCTACGCACCAGCGCCGGAAAATGTTCCCGTATTTATGTAAAATATGAAATCCTGCGCAGGTGGTGCTGTTTATGCACAGAAAATATTGACATCATCAAACAAAAATGTTACAATAATGTCATAAGCAAACCGAGGTGAACCGATATGAAGCGTCTGCTGCTGTTCGTTGTCCTGCTGCTCCTACCCTGCATCACCCTGGCGGAGGAGGCCTTCACCCTGACGGCCACGGTCACGGCGGAGGAATCCGCCCTGCTGGCCCTGCCCATCGCCGACGCAGAGGCCGTGCTGCCCCTCGTGCAGGGCGACGCGCTGGTCGTCACCGCGCTGGGCACGTCCTACTGCGAGGCAACCGTCGGCGAGGTCGCGGGCTACATCGCCACGGCGGACGTTGCCTTCGACATCCTGAACGGCGAAGCGACCCACCTGATGGTCATCGACTGCTCGCCCACCAACCAGTACCACGGCCGCATCACCATGCGAACCGAGGCCTCCACCAAGTCGAAGGCCGTCCGCAAGCTGGAGAAGGGCTGCATCGTGCTGGTGCTGGGCGCGGAGGGCGACATGACCCATATCGCGCTGCCGGACGCAGAGGGCTACGTCGTCAGCAAGTACATGGACGCGGTGGAACCGGCAAACAGCTGGCGCATCGCCTATGTCGAGCCCGGCGTGAATACCTGGCTGCGCCTGGACAGCCGCAGCGGCAAGAACTGGAGGATCTGCCGCCTGGAGCCGGGCACGCCGGTGCAGTTCATCTCCAACCCCAACGGCTGGGCTTCCGTGGAGGTCGCGGGCTATCGCGGCCGCATGCTGGCCAACAACCTGACCTTCACCGCGCCGGAGGAATGATCACAAGCCGCGTCCGCCATGGGCGCGGCTTTTTCCATTGCGGCACAAAAAACGGACGGCCTGTTGCAGCCGTCCGCGGTGTTCGGATGTATAGGATTGAAGGATGAGATGTTCCGACGCTCCGGTTTCGCCATTGTTTTCGGTTTGAACCATGGAATGCGTTTTGATTTCCGTTGTCAGGGATCGGAATTTTTCACGCCGGATACCTCATGCGGCTGGGTGGGACGGGTCAATCCTCGTCGTCCGCGTTCTCGTCGTCATTGAGCTTGGTGGTTGCAATCTCCATCAGCTTGGCTTCGAGCTTCTGATCCTCCACGGGGACGAACTCCTCCAGCTCCTCGCCGTCTTCGTCCGTCGTCGGCACGATCTTCATCACGTAGCAGTCCACTGCCTCGGTCGTGTCGTCATCGTTGGAGTCGGTCAGAATGGCGTATTCCTCGCCGTTGTAGAAGAAATAATCAAGGATCCTGAACAGGGTGACATTCCCGTCCTCGTCCGTCATCTCAATGATGTCTTCATCGGTGTCCATGATGACGTCCTCGTTCATGCCGCCTTCGATGCCGCCCTGTTCGAGCTTCTGTTCGTCGTTCATTGGTAACACCCCTTTCACTTTGATGCCGCTCTCAGGCGGCTTTGTCATCTCTTTTGATGCAGCTTTATTATACACAACAAAGGCAGGTTTGGCAATGGTTTTGGCGAAAGTTTTTCGCTTGACTTTGTGCAAAACGGGTGCTATAATGGACATGTTGGGGGTCTTCGCAGTCTGCGGAGACCCCTTCTTCATGTGCGGACGTCCGCCTCCTCCGCAGGGACACAGGCGGCCTCAAACCAGAAGGTCGTGCCCTCCTCCAGGCGGCTTTCCACGCCGTATCGCATACCATGCTTCTCCAGGATGCTCTGCACGATGGAGAGGCCCAGGCCGCTGCCGATGACGGCGCGCCGGTGGCTCTCCCGGGCACGGTAGTAGCGGTTCCAGATCAGCGGCAGCTCCTCCGGCGGGATGCCCTTGCCGGTGTCGGTCACCTGCAGGCGGACAACACCCTCCCGCACCTGCTGGGTCAGGGTGACGGTCCTGTCCTCGCCCGTATAGGTCAGCGCATTGCCCAGCAGGTTGTACACCACCTGGGAGATTCGCTTTTCGTCCGCACAGATGCACACGCGCTCCGCCGGCTCAAAGCGGATGACATAGCCATCCTTACCGGTCATGCCGCCCACGCGCTGCACAATGGAACTGGCCGTATCCGTCAGGCAGAAGGGCGCGGGGTCCATGGCGGCGTTGCCTGTCTGCAGGCGGGAGAAGTCCAGGAGCTCGGACACCAGGCTGGTCAGGCGTGTCGTTTCGTCGATGACGATTTGCAGGTTTTCCGGCGTGGCCTCGCCGGGGATGTCCCGCATCACCTCCGCATAGCCGCCGATCATCGTCAGGGGCGTGCGCAGGTCGTGGCTGATG